>VFKJ01001008.1 GCA_009885595.1 Myxococcales bacterium
GCGCTTGAAGGCCGCGTTCACCCACTCGATGCGGCCCGCGGTGTCCATGATGAAGATGGAGTTGGCCGCGGTGTCCAGCGCCGCCGCCTGCAGCTGGGCGCGCTCCAGCGATCGCACCTGCTCGGTGACGTCGTGCATCGAGAGCACGCAATCGCCCCCGGCCGCCAGCGAGAGCGGGGTGGTGAGCCAATCGAGCACGGCGGGCCCGGCGCGCCTGCCGGAGTAGACGATGCGCCCGGAACGGTGCGCGGACACCCGCGGCACGGCGCACCCACACAACCACGAGAGCTCTTCCAGTCCGTGCACGGTGTGAATGCACCGGCCCAGCACCTCGGCTGGCGTGTGCTTGAGGAGGATCTCCATGGCTCCGTTGATCGAGCAGATGCGCCCGCGCGCATCGAGGGTCGCGATGCTCTCGGCCGACGCCTCGACCAGGGCCGCGGCGCGCTCCGTGTCGCGGAGGGCGGCCCGCCGATCAAAGTCGATCTCGATCAGCCACACGCACCCGGCGAACAGCGCCACGTGCACCGCGACTCTGATCAGGACACCCGTCAGCGAAGAGACGCTCATGGGAAGGAACAGCGGCACCAGCTGGGTCAGCAGCAGCTGGGTGAAGACCAGCGTCGCGAGCTTCAGGACCGAGACCGCGGCTGAGCGGGAGAAGCCCATTCCGTGCATGGGAAGCGCTGGTGCACGCCATGCGCCACCTCAACCCCCGCCACCGCGTCCGATCGACGTGGTCAGCGCCGACGCCGTGGTCAGCCCAACCCCACTTCCCTGATTGGCGGCGCGGCCGCAGCTGCGAGAGACTGCGAGCGTCCTGGGCGGGGAGAGAGCGCGTGGTGGCGAGATGGTAGGAGAGCTTCGAGTCGTCCGGCGGGTGAGTGAGGATCGGGAGGAGGAACACCGCCTCAGCGCCACCTTCGTTCACGCACCGATCGCGATGACCCACGTGGCGCTCGACGGCACCTTCCTGGCGATCAACCCGAAGATGACCGAGCTCACCGGCTACTCCGAGGAGGAGCTGGTGGGGCGGCCGGTAGCCGAGATCACCCTGCCGTCGGACATCGCGGGTGACCGGCCCTTCTTCCAGGCCGCGCGCGAAGGCCGGGAGCTGCAGGTGCGGGAGAAGCGGTACCGGTGCAAGGACGGCCGGGTGGTGATGGTGCGGCTCAGGTCGGCGCTGGTGCGCGACGAGCAGCGCGAGCTCTCATACCTGGTGAACGTGGTGGAGGACCTCGACCTGTTGCGCGCGCAGGAGGAGAGCCACCAGCAAGCCCAGAAGATGGATCAGCTCGGCCGCATGGCCGGCGGCATCGCGCACGACTTCAACAACCTGCTCGCGGTGATCATGTCGTACTCGAGCGGGCTGGCAGACGACCCCACCCTGGGGACCGAGCAGCGGGCCGACGCCGAGGAGATCCGCGCCACCGCGCGCCGGGGCGTGCTCCTCACCCGGCAGCTGCTGGCCTTCAGCCGCCGTGAGCCGCTGCGCTCACGCGCCATCGATCCCATCGCGTGCATCACCGGCCTCGAGCGCCTGTTGCAGCCGCTGCTGGGCGACGAGGTGGTCTTCAGCTGGCACGTCGCCGAAGGCACCCCGCCCTGCCTGGCCGATCAGAGCCAGCTCGAGCAGGTGCTGATGAACCTCACCATCAACGCGCGCGACGCCATGAATGGCAAAGGCACCCTCTGGCTGGAAGCGCGGAGCGTGGCGGTGCGCCCGGACAACCCCCATGGGCTCGAGCCCGGCGTGTTCGCGGCCTTCGAGCTGCGCGACACCGGCTGCGGCATCGCCCCCGAGGTGCTCAGCCACGTGTTCGAGCCGTTCTTCACCACCAAGGAGCGCGGGAAGGGCACGGGCCTGGGGCTGGCGACGGTGCAGGCGATCGTGCACCGCCTGGGGGGCGCGGTGGAGGTGCGCTCGACGGTGGGCGTGGGCACCACGTTCACGGTGTTGCTGCCGCTCGCCCCGGAGGACGCGCCGCGCGACGCCGAGGAGGAGCTGCCGAGCACCCCGGAGGCGGTCAACCACGGCGAGCACCTGCTGCTGGTGGAAGATGATCCCGCGGTGCGCAAGCTGATGCAGGTGGTGCTGGCGCGCGCGGGTTACCGGGTGACGGTCGCGTCCAACGGCGCCGAGGGGCTCTTCATCGCCAGCCAGCCGGGCGTGGAGCTCGACGGCGTGGTGACGGACATCGAGATGCCGCTGCTCAACGGCATCGAGTTGATCACCCGGCTCGAGTCGAGCCACCCGCGGCTGCGGGGGCTGCTGGTGAGCGCGGCCTTTGGGAACCACCAGGTCCCCGCCCCGATGCCGCGCCTGGGCAAGCCCTTCAGCCGCACGGAGCTGCTCGACGCCGTCGCGAAGCTGTTCCGTCCCTGAGACTCCCTCTCCCCCGCGGGGGAGAGGGTCGGGGAGAGGGCTTACTCGGGCTTCCTCACCACACGAGCGCCCACGTCAGGTGCCCCGGGGGACCCTGCCGTTCCTGCACGATCTTCCCCGCGTCGCGGTGCGTGAGCTCGAACGCGTAGCGAATGGCGCCGCGCCACAGCAGCTGGGTCTCCTTCTCCAGCGCGCGCGGGTAGACGAGCTCGAGCGTTCCGGCGTTGGGCCCCGTGTGGGTCCACGCGGTGTGCAGCGGCCGCACCGCCGCCTTCGCCATGTCCCCGAGCTGGGCGAACAGCGCCTCGGGCCCCGCGCCGGTCTCGAGCGCGGCCTCGATCTGCTCCTTCACCAGGGGACCTATCGACTCGGCGATCACCGCGTAGCCGACCTGCTCGACCGCCCACTCGCCGAAGACCTGACCCACGGTGGCCGCGAGGTGCTCGGCATAGCGCGCGTCCCACCAGGGCTCCCGGGCGGGCTGTTGATACGAGGAGCGCTCGTTCTCCGTCATGGTGATGAGCGCCCCATCGAGGAAGCCGCCCGCGCGCACCGCGCTGACCAGACCATTCATGTACGCCGCGGAGAGCTCGTAGCTGTCGGGGGCAGGCATGGGCGCGATGATGACGTGGCGCGATGGAAAGCGCAGCCCCGGTCATGGCACGCGTCATGCGTTTGTCACCCCCAGAGGCCTTCCATGCCAGCCGCCACTGAAATCCTTGCGGGGCTCGAGACGACCGCGCAGCGCGGGATCGTCATTGCAGGCCTCTGGCACGTGGTCATCGGCGCGTGGGTGGCGGCCGCCTCGCAAAGCTGGCGCCCCTCTCCGCGCCTCGCGGGGGTCATGCTCGTGTTCCCGGTGGCGTCGGTGGCCGTGGTCGCGGGGGTGTTCGGCGAGGTCTTCAACGCGGTGGTGTTCACCGCGCTCACCCTGGTGCTGGCGGTGATCGCCGCGCGCAGCTCGCTGGCCGAGGTGCGACGGCAGGCATCGAGCTGGAGCGTGGGCGCGCTGCTGGTGATGTTCGCGTGGGTGTACCCGCACTTCCTCGCGGGGCACTCGCTGTTCACCTACGTCATCGCCTCGCCGATGGGGCTGCTTCCCGGCCCCACGCTCTCGTTGGTGATCGGCTGGTCGCTGCTGGGCTACGGGCCGCCGAGCCGCGCCTGGTCGCTCACCCTGGCGCTGGCGGGGCTCTTCTACGGGCTGTTCGGCGCGCTGCGCCTGGGCGTGTGGATCGATCTGGGGCTGGTCGGGGGCGCGCTGGTGCTGGCGGTGCGGGGGCTCGCGCCGCTGCGGCTGGGCGAGCGAAGGAATCTCGAGCCCGCGAGCTGAGCTGCGGGCGTAAGCCCTCTCCCCGACCCTCTCCCCCGCGGGGGAGAGGGAGCAGTTCAGCTCATTGGAACAGCGCGAGCAGGTCTTCCCGGGTCAGTCCGCCGGCTGCGCCTGCGCCGCCATCGAGCGCCGCCTCGAACAGCGCGCGTTTCTTGTCCTGCAGCTGGAGGATGCGCTCTTCCACCGTGCCCTGTGAGACCAGCCGGTAGACGAACACCGGCTTGTCCTGCCCGATGCGGTGCACGCGATCGGCCGCCTGCGCCTCCACCTGCGGGTTCCACCAGGGGTCCACCAGGAAGACGTGATCCGCCGCGGTGAGCGTGAGGCCGGTGCCGCCCGCCTTGAGCGACATCAGCAGCACCGTGGGACCACTCGCTGACTGGAACTGTTCCACGATCTCCCCTCGATTCGAGGTGGAGCCGTCGAGCCGGGAGAAGCTCAGCTCGGCCGTCTTCAGCGCGGGCTCGATCAGATCGAGCATCGAGGTCCACTGGCTGAACACCAGGCACCGGTGTCCGTCGGCGGCCGCGTTCACCAGCGACTCCACCAGCGCCTCCACCTTGGACGACGTCTTCGCCTGCTGGCCCGGAACCAGCGCCACGTGGCAGGCGGCCTGGCGCAGCCGCAGCAACGCCTCGAGCGCCTTGAGCACGCTGCCGCCGGTCTCCAGCAGGCTCACCACGTCGGCGCGCGTCGCGGCGTGTACGGCGTCGTAGACCGCGCGCTCCTTCTCCTCGAGGGTGACGAAGCGGATCGCCTCGGTGCGCGCAGGCAGCTCGGGCGCCACCTCTTTCTTGAGCCGCCGCAGGATGAAGGGCGCCAACCGCTTGCGCAGGGCCTGGGTCGTCTCCGAGGAGCCCGCTTCGATCTTCTCCGCGTACCTGGCGTTGAAGTCGCCGCGCCCGCCGAGCAGGCCGGGGTTGGTGAAGTGCATCAGGCTCCACAGCTCTTCCAGCCGGTTCTCCAGCGGCGTGCCGGTGACCGCGAGCTTCAAGCCCCCCTTCAACCGGTACGCGGCGCGCGTGGCCTGGCTGTCGGGGTTCTTGATCGCCTGCGCTTCGTCGAGCACCACCACGCGCCACTCCTTCGCGGCGAGCGCGTCGGCGTCGAGCCGCAGGAGCGCGTAGGTGGTGAGGGTCACGTCGGCGTCGGTGAGCGAGCGCCCCGGCCCGTGGTACGCGTTGACCGAGAGCGACGGGCGGAAGCGCGCCAGCTCGGCCTTCCAGTTCGGCAGCACGCTCGTGGGACACACCACCAGCGAGCCCTTCTCCAGCGCGCAGATGGTCTGCAGCGTCTTGCCCAGGCCCATGTCGTCGGCGAGCACGCCACCGAGCCCCGCGGACTTGAGGAACCCCAGCCAGTTCACCCCGTGACGCTGGTACGGGCGCAGGGTGCGCTCGAGTCCGTCGGGCACGGTGACGGAAGGCAGGGTGTCGAAGCCTTCCGCGAGCGGGCGCAGCCGCTCCAGCCCCGCGGGCGGAGGCGACTCCAGCTGCTGGCACAGCTCGGCGAGCGCAGGCAGCGCGTGGTTGGCGACGGTGCCGTTCTCGGTGCGCGCTTCCAGCAGCGCCGCCACCCGCGCGCCGTGGGTGTCGAGCCACGCCGCCGGCAAGGGCGCCCACCCACCGCTCTCGATCGGCACCAGGCCCAGGCCTTCCTTCCACGCCCGCAGCACCGCCTCGCCGGAGACGAAGGTGTCCTTCGCGCCGCCCTCTACCTCGAAGCGCAAGCCGAACTGCGCGCGCGGCACCCCGAAGGCGTCGAGGGCCGAGCTCGTCTCCAGGAGCGGCTTCAAGGACAGCCCGGTGCCCACCACCCGGCGCGCGTCGCCCGAGAGTCCGCCTCGCCAGTTCTTCAACTGATCGACGAAGCGGGAGAGCTCGGGCCCATTGAGGGTGGTGCGCCGCCCGGGCAAGAGGCTCATCGACTCGCGCAGCTGCTGGGTGACGCGCGCTTCCTTGCTCTCGTTGCGCAGCGGCATCGGGCCGCCGAGGTGCACCAGCCGCCCGTTGTCGACGCGCGCGGTGGGCGGACTGCCGTAGACCAGCACCGGCAACACCGAGAGCCCGGTGTCCAGCTGGGCGAGCTGCAGCTCGATGCGCGGCTCGAGCGTGCGATCGATGCGCGGCAGCCGCCTGCTGTGGTTGTCGATGGGAAAGCGCTGCGCGAGCTCGGGGAGGATGTGGCTCATCAGCTCGCCCAGCTGCGCGGCCGGGTAGCGCCTCACGCTGGGGAGCGCGGAGAGCCAGGGGCCGGTGAGCTCGGTCTCACCCAGCTGGCAGACGATCTCTCCGCAGCGCGCCACCCCGGGGCTGATCACCTCTGAGACCCGCGGGTCGGCGTGAATGGTGACCACCACCTCGCCGCCTTCGTCCTCCACCTTCACGCGCGGCAGCATCACCTCGTTGGTGAACGCGACCGGCTGGCCCTCGAGCAGAATGTTCCGCGCGGTGGCGAGCAGCCCGAGCAAGCCCAGCAAGCGGTCCGGCGAAAGCGCGCCGCGCCACGGCCGCTCGAGGATGCGATCGGCGAGCAGATCTCCGTTCTCCAGCTGCAGGTCCCTGGCCTGGCCGGTGGCCACCATCGACTGGAGCGAGGCGGGCAGCGGCTCGACGCGCCCATCGGCGTGCAGCAGCTCGCGGATGACCGTCAGCCCTGGGTCCAGCTTCGTGAAGCGGTAGACGAGGCGCGTCCACGTCTGCGCGGCCGTGGCCACGGCGGTGCCGCCCTGCGCGAGGATGATCGCCGCGGCGATCACGTGCTCGCAGGGGTCGACCGCGCCATCGCACGAGCACTCCCAGGCGTCGTCGGGCGTCAGATAGACGGTGTGCGCGACCGGGCGGTTGGGCGGCTTCACCCGGAAGACGAACTCCTTGCCCTGCTGCTTTTCCAGGGCGGCGCCGTTGGCGCGGGCGAGCTTCACCCCGTTGGCCCAGAGCGCGGGCTTTGATTCCGCGCGGATGGCGTCGAGCAGCGCTTGCGACATGCGCGTTTCTCTACCAGTCGCCTCGCGCGATGGCTGAATGAAGCATTCCTTAAGTGCCGACATCCTCTGATTCGTTTTTCTTCTGACGTTCGAACCAAAGGATGTTGGAGGCCCCGCCGCGGTTCGCGTTCGTGCCCGGCATCACCGTCGGCTGCGGCTTCTAGCCCCATTCAGCGCTTCCCTGTTGGGCGTCGCGGCAAGCCCGGGGGTCGCCGCCGCCCATGAGGTCAGACCCACACCGACTTCGTTGATGATCAGCCGCGTCCTCCGCCGTACTCTCGGCCGCTTGTTGGTCGCTCTGCGTGGCACAACCGGTGAAGGCTGAGCCGTCACGCATGTCTTCCGCCAAATACCAACGCCGGGACGAACGCCGACACGCGCGAGGCGAGGTGGTTGGAACCGCGGTAGTCCTCGCAGCCAACAACAGGTATAGCGGCCTTTACCTCGTCGAGAACCTCTCCGCGGGCGGTGCTCTGCTTGTGGGCGATTCCCGGACGCTTGGTGAGCAGGTGAAACTGTTCCTGCACCTCCCGGGAATGAAGCCCATGAGCATCTCTGCCGAAGTCCTTCGCCAGGAGGGCAGCGACGAGGAGTCTTTCGTCGCAGTCGCCTTCCAGAATCTCTCGCCGAAGTTCGAGGCCACCATCCAGGAGGTCGTGCGCGCGACCCTCAAGAGCCTCCGTGACAGCGCGGGCCCAGAGGTGCTCGTCGTCGACGACTCGGTTGGTGTGAGGCGCGCGCTCGACCGAGACCTCTACGCACTGGGGCGCTCCGCCGTCTCGGCCGCCACCCCGCTCGAGGCCGTGGAATGGCTCACTGACGACACCCGGCGCTTCGATACGGCGATCGTCGACCTCCGTCTCGGGCACGCCGATGGTCTCGAGTTCCTCACCTTCTTGACCGACGACCACCCTGCGCTCCGTCGGATTCTCATGTCCGGGAACATTCCTGTTGGTCTGCTCCGACTCGCCGTCGTCTCCGGCCGGGCCAACGCGGTTCTCGACAAGCCGTGGAGTCGGGACAGTCTGGCCAAGGTGCTCGTGCGCTGAGCCAAAGTCAGTTCCTGTTGGAGTGCGGCCAGGTCCGGGTTCC
>VFKJ01000248.1 GCA_009885595.1 Myxococcales bacterium
CCGCTGGGACCCGAGGAGACGAGGCGCCAGGCGGGCCGCTGCATGGACTGCGGCGTGCCGTTCTGTCACCAGGGCTGCCCGCTGGGGAACGTGATCCCCGACTTCAACGATCACCTCTACGCGGGCCGCTGGCGCCAGGCGTGGGAGGTGCTCTCGAGCACCAACAACTTCCCCGAGTTCACCGGGCGGCTGTGCCCCGCGCCGTGCGAGGGCGCGTGCGTGCTGGCGATCGATCAGGACGCGGTCACCATCGAGCACCTCGAGAAGGAGATCATCGAGCGCGCGTTCGCGGAGGGGTGGGTGGTGCCGCGCGTCCCGCTCGTGCGCACCGGTAAGACGGTGGCGATCGTCGGCTCAGGGCCCGCGGGCCTCGCGGCGGCGGCGCAGCTGAACCACGCCGGGCACTCGGTCACCGTGTTCGAGCGCGCGGAGAAGCTCGGCGGGCTGCTGCGGTTTGGAATTCCCGACTTCAAGCTGGAGAAATCGGTGATCGATCGGCGCCTCGCGATCCTCGAGGCGGAGGGCATTGGCTTGCGCACCGGTGTGGACGTGGGGCGCTCGCCTTCGTGGAGTCAGCTCAAGGCCGACTTCGACGCGGTGGTGATCGCGATCGGCGCGCAGCGGCCTCGGGTGCTCGAGGTTCCGGGGGTCGAGCTGAAGGGCGTGATGATGGCGATGGACTTCCTCGAGGCGGAAAATCGCGGCCAGCCCGCGCGCGCGAAGGGGAAGCGGGTGGTGGTGCTGGGCGGCGGGGATACCGGCTCTGACTGCGTCGGCACCGCCCATCGGCAGGGCGCCGCGTCGGTGATGCAGGTCGAGCTGATGCCCGCGCTGCCGGAGTTCAGGAGCGAGAAGAACCCGTGGCCGCAGTGGCCGATGGTCTTCCGCACGTCGTCCAGCCAGGAAGAGGGTGGGGAGCGGCTGTTCGCCCGCAGGACCACGCGGCTCGAGGGGAAGGATGGTCAGCTCACCGCGCTGCACTGGGTCGACGTGGAGAGTCCGGCGAATGAAGAGCGGGTTGAGGTTGACCTGCTGATTCAGGCGATGGGGTTTCTGGGCGCTGATGGGAAGCAGGTGGGCGAGCAGCTCGGGGTGGTGCTCGATGCGCGCGGCAACGTGAAGGTCGATGCGCGGTTTGCGACCAGCGTGCCCGGGGTGTTCGCCGGCGGTGATGCGTCGCGTGGAGCGTCGTTGATCGTCTGGGCGATCGCGGATGGGCGCGAGCTGGCGAGGGCGGTCGATTCGTTCCTGATCGGGAAGGCTTCCAGGCTGCCTTCGAAGAACGGCGTGTAAGCCCTCTCCCCAGGCGAGTCAGCGGATCTCGAACCGGAA
>VFKJ01000558.1 GCA_009885595.1 Myxococcales bacterium
CGGCCCCGGTGGCCCTACCTGCGCAACCAACCAGATCTGCAACCTGGGCCCCCCGGCGCAGTGTGAGGGTGGCCAGCAGTGCGCGCTGCCCGATGGCGGCCCCAGGCCGTGCGCGGGCGGCACCAGCTGCGATCCCGAAGACGGGCAGTGCAAGTGCGGCGGGCGCGGCGGGGTGGTGTGCGCCCCGGCGAGCGGCGCCGACGGAGGGGTGATGGCCCCCGCGGAGATCTGCGTGTCGAACCCCATTCAGCAGGTCTGCCGCCGCCCCTGCGACGTGCGCAGCCCCGACTGCCAGCCGGGCCTGTACTGCTACTTCGACTCCTCGGCGGCCACGCCCTCGACGTACTGCGCGGTGCCGACCGACTCGAAGGAAGAAGACACGGCGTGCACCACCGCCACCGCGTGCTTCTCGATGGTCCCCGGCGCGCGTTCCCTGCACTGCCTGGGGCTCGCGCTCGGCCAGACCGGCATCTGCCGGGCGTACTGCGACACCGCGTCGGGCACCGCCGGCTGCCTGCAGGATCGCCCGCGCACCTGCCTGGGCATTCCCACGGCTCCGGCCGGCACCGGGTACTGCAACCCGCAGTAGCCTTCATGGCTGGGTCTTGAAGGGGGGCGTGGCTTTGGCCGCGCTCCCCTTTTTCATTCCTGGTCCCCCGTTGCGTTGCGGGGCGGGTCTGATATTGATTCCGAAATCAATTTCACCCCTCGCCGGAGCCCGCCATGCCGAACTTCTTCACGCCTGAGCACGAAGCCTTCCGCAAGTCGGTCCGCACCTGGGTCGAGCGCGAGCTGACCCCTCACGCGCTGGAGTGGGACCGCGCGGGCATCTTCCCCCGCGAGGTGTTCTCGAAGGCCGGTGAGCTGGGCTTTTTGGGCATCAACCACGATCCCAAGTACGGCGGCAGCGGCCTCGACTACTGGTACGTGACCGCGTTCTGCGAAGAGCTGGTGCGCAGCCACAACGCCGGGGTGAACATGGCGCTGATGGTGCAGAGCCAGATGGCGACGCCCATCATCAACGAGATCGGCACCGACGAGCAGAAGCGGCTCTTCCTCGAGCCCGCGCTCAAGGGCGAGAAGATCGCGGCGCTGGGCGTGAGCGAGCCGGGGGCGGGCAGCGACGTGGCCAACCTCAAGACCACCGCGCGCCGGGTGGGCGACGACTACGTGATCAACGGCTCGAAGATGTGGATCACCAACGGCACCCGCGCCGACTTCATCACCCTGGCGGTGCGCACCGGTGAGCCCGGCTACGGCGGCGTCTCGCTCTTGACCTTCCCCACCGACGTGAAGGGCTACCAGGTGAGCAAGAAGCTCGACAAGGTGGGCAACCTCTCGTCGGACACCGCGATCCTCTTCTTCGAGGACTGCAAGGTGCCCGTGCGCTACCTGCTGGGCGAGGAGAACGAGGGCTTCTACCACGTGATGACGAACTTCCAGGGCGAGCGCCTGACGGCGGCGATCGCCGCGGTCGCCGCGATGGACCAGATGATCGCCGGCTCCCTCAAGTACGGCCACGAGCGCCACGCCTTCGGCAAGCCGCTGATCAAGTTCCAGGTGTGGCGGCACAAGTTCGTCGAGATGCTGTCGCAGATGGAAGCCGCGCGTCGGCTCACCTACCACGCGGTCGAGTTGTTCGAGGCGAAGGAGAACCCGGTGAAGGAGATCTCCATGGCCAAGCTGGTGGCCGGCGATCTCGCTCAGCGGGTGGCCTACGACTGCCAGCAGTTCTACGGCGGCATGGGCTACATCGAGGAGACGGAGATCGCCCGCGCCTGGCGGGACATTCGCCTGATCACCATCGGCGGCGGCACCTCGGAGATCATGAAGGAGATCATCTCCAAGCTGTCTGGCTTCTGAGGGGCTTGCCCGGCTGACGGCCCGCGTGCCACACAGCCAAGTCGTGCTCCGCCTTTTCGTCGCGTTCCTCGTCTGCGTCGGCCCCCTGGCCCGCGCGGACTACATGGATCACTTCTTCATTCGCGAAGACGTGGGCAACCACAAGGCGCCCTACCTGGGCGACGCGCAGGTGCTGCTGATCCCCATCGAGGTCGCGGGCTTTCCGCCGATCGACGAAGCGGCGCTGCGCACCTTCTTCTCCCCCGAGGATCCCAACGGGTTCGTGAAGTACTACGAGACCGCCTCGCTGGGCCGCTACCGCCCCCGCGTCACGCTCGCCCCCAAGGTGAGCTACGCCAGCTGCCCCTTGCCCGCGGCGCAGTTCCCCACCTGCGCGGTGGCGCGCGGCGACATCAACGCCTTCACCGCCGGCATGGACATGATGCGCGAGGCGGTCAAGAAGACCGACGAGGCGGGCTTCGACTTCTCGGCCTTCGACGTCAACGGCCGCAGGGGCACCGCCGACGGGTGGATCGACGGGGTGATGCTGCTCACCAACGTGCCCTTCGGCGGCATCGCCTTCCCCTTCGCGTACTTCAACCGCGGCGACAACCTGGCGGGCGGCACCGGCGGTCCGCTGCAGGTCGACGGCCTCAAGCTCGGCCACTTCGCGATCGCCGGAGAGAACGATCGGTTCGTGATGGTGCACGAGTTCGGGCACCTGCTGGGCCTGACCGATCTCTACGACGAGTCAGGCACCTACGACGGGCTCGCCCTCTCGGTGATGGGCTCCTGGGGCTACGATCCCAACATCCCGCTGCCGGACGCCGAGACGCGCTTTCGCCTGCGCTGGGGCAACTGGCACCAGGTGCAGGGGCGGCAGCGCGTCACCATTCACCCCGCCGAGACCACCGGGGAGCTCTACCGGCTGGGCGTGGGCGACGAGTACTTCCTGGTGGAGAACCGCGGGCCGGGCGGGGCGTTCGATCGCGGGCTCCCCGAGCGGGGGCTGGCGATCTACCACGTCGATCGCACCGTCAAGCTGGGGGGCAACGAAGGGCAGTTCGTCGAGCGCATCCTGGACTGCGTGAACTGCGACCCCTGGCACCCGTACATCAGCCTGCAGCAGGCCGACGGCGCCTTCGAGATCGAGCGCAACCGGCGCTTCGGCAGGGGCGACCTGTTCGGCACCGGCGAGTTCTTGCGGCCCGACCCGCGCAACCTGGCGGTGTCGGCGACCAACATGGCCAACTCGACCAACCTCTGGTCCGGCGCGCAGTCAGGGTTCCTGATCGACGACGTGCGCGTGCTCCCCGACGGCTCGATCGAGGTGATGCTCGACGCGCCCGCGACCGGTCAATGCGAGGAGCGGCTGTGCGCCGAGGGTGAGGGGTGCGCGCCGATCACCTGCGCGGAGGCGCCCAAGCGGGAAGGGTGCTCGACGGGCGAGGGCCTCGGGCCCGCGCTGGCGCTGCTACTTCTTCTGGAACAGCGCTTCCGCCGCCGAGAGCAGGGCGTCCTTCGAGGGGCCTGAGCTGCGCCTGGCGCCGTCGCCCAGCTGGAAGAAGTCGCAGAAGTTCGCCGCTTCCTTGTCTTCGGGGACCTCGGCGAAGGGCTCCTTGCACTCCTTGGCGACGCTCTCGTCGTAGTGCCGGCAGTGAAGGCAGGCGTGCAGCTCGGCGCCGCACGCGGGGCAGGTCTCCCGGCGCCCCGTCTGGTTGAAGGTCGCTTCCAAAACGGCTCCGCACTTTCCACAGCCGGCCATGGCGTGGATATAACGCACCCCTCTCCCGGAGGTCTGTACGCCGATGCGCCTTACCCCCTTCTGTTTGCTCTTCTGCTGCGCCGTCCCCTCGTTCGCCGCCGAGCCCCTCGGCGCCACCGAGGACGAGTTCAAGATGTACCTGCACTACAAGCTGGCGATGGCCGACGCGCGCGTGCAGGCGATGAAGCCCGAGGCGCGGCTGCCCGCCATCGCCAAGGACGCCAGCTACAAGCTCAAGGAGCTGCAGCAGGCGATCTCCCACGTGGAGGCCGCCGGTGATCTCAAGGGTAAATGCGAGGCGAACCTGAAGGAGACCTTCGGCAAGACCGAGCTCGCCGGGAAGACCGGGCGCCTCGAGATCGACACCAGCGGCGACTACGCCATCGCCGTCATCCAGTGGTTCAACGAGGAGCAGAAGAACCTTCCCCGCGAGGCTGCCTATGCCGCCGCCCGGGCCGCCGAGGCCTGCCCGATCGCCACCACGGTGAAGGTGTGGGCGCAGGACAAGGCGGCCCCCACCCAGCGCCTCTTCCAGGCCGTGGTGAGCACCGCCAGCGCGCGCCGCATCAACATCGACAAGGTGAAGGACTACGGCGAGACGCGCTACCTCAAGCTCTTCGAGAAGGTGAAGAGCGTGGTCAACGGCGACGATCTCTCAGCCGAGAAATAAGTGGCGAAGCGGCCGTACCAGCCCAAGGACTACTTCTTCCGCAAGGCGAAGGAAGAGGGGCTGCGCGCCCGCAGCGCCTTCAAGATCGACGAGATCGCGAAGCGCTTTTCCATCTTCAAGAAGGGCCAGACGGTGATCGACTTAGGCGCCGCGCCGGGCGGCTTCCTGCAGATCATCTTGAACGAGGTGGGTCCCACCGGGCAGGTGGTGGGCGTCGATCTGGCGGCCATCAAGCCGCTGGGCCGCCCCAACGTGAAGACCGCGGTGCTGGACGTCACCGCCGACGACTTCGCGAAGTCCCTCGAGGCGCTCATGCCCGGGCCGGTCGACGTGGTGGTCTCCGATCTGGCGCCCAAGACCACCGGGGTCAAAGACGTCGACCTGGCCCGCTCGCACCGGCTGGCGGGCATCGCCCTCGACATCTCGCGCACGCGGGGCAAGCCGGGCGGGCACTTCATCGCCAAGCTCTTCATGGGCGGCGACTTCGATCAGTTTCGCGCCGACGTGCGCGCCGTCTTCAAGGACGTGAAGGTGGTGCGGCCTGACGCCACCCGGGCGGCCAGCATGGAGATCTACCTGGTCGGCCTCGACAAGCGCTGAGGGCTCAGGGGCGCTTGAGGGCGGGCTGCTCACCCGTGCGCTCGCGCGCCCGGGGGCCGCGCTGGCGGGTGGGCTCGGCTTCCATGCCCGGCTGGTACGCGGTCACCTTGTCGCGGCCGCCGCGCTTCGAGGCGTAGAGCGCCGAGTCGGCGCAGTCGACCAGCTTGGTCTGCTCGGTGGCGTCGGTGGGCAGGGTGGCCAGCCCGATGGAGATGGTCACCTTGCCGCCCGGCTGCGACTTACCGTGCTCGAGGTTGCCCTCGGCGATGCTCTTGCGCAGCTTCTCGGCCACCTCCAGCGCTTCGGCCCGGGTGATCTGCGGCAGCAGCACCACGAACTCCTCGCCGCCGTACCGGGCCAGGGTGTCGACCTTGCGCAGGTTGTGCCGCATCAACTGGCACACCCGCCGCAGCACGTCGTCACCGGCCGAGTGGCCCGCGGTGTCGTTGAGGTGCTTGAAGTGATCGATGTCGATCATCAGCATCGTCAGCGGCGTGGAGAAGCGGGCCGCGCGGGCGATCTCCGCTTCCAGCTGCTGGAAGAGGTGGCGGCGGTTGGGCACCCCGGTGAGGGGGTCGGTGATCGACAGCGCCACCGTCTGCTGGTGCAGCCGGGCGTTCTGCACCGCGAGCCCGACCTGGTCGGCGACCGCGGTGAAGAATTCCATCTCGTCGGGCCCGAAGTCCGACTTGCGGGGGCGCTCGAAGTTGAGGACGCCCAGCAGCTCTTCGCCGCGCAGCATCGGCACCGAGAGCAGGCAGCCGCGCTCCTTGTTGCCCGAAGGTCCCCGAATCTTGAAGAGGGTGTCCTGCTCGAGGTCGGCGACGTACCAGCTGCGCCGCAGCTCGGCGGCCGCCCCGCACACCCCTTCTCCGAGGGCGAAGGCGAGCCCCTCGGAGCCGACGTTGGGCGGGTGCGCCTTGAGCACCTCGAGCTTCCCCTCGCCGTTGAGCAGCATGATGCTGAACTTCGACACCTGGAGCTTCACCGGCACCACCGTGGCCACCCGCTGCAGCACCTCGTTCAGATCGAGGCTGGAGGCGATGGTGCGCGCCAGATCGTAGAGGATCTGCAGCTCGGCGACGCGATCCTCGAGCGCGGCCTTGAGCTCGAGATCGGTGCGCGCCCGCTCGAGATCGCGCTGGGTGTCGATCTCCACGGCCTTCAGATCGGTCAGGCGCGCCAGCATGCGGTTGAACGCCAGCGCCAGCCCGCCCAGCTCGTCGCGCCCCAGATCGGGTGCGCGCACCACCAGGTCTCCGTCTTCCGCGCGCTTCATGATCGCCACCAGCCGGGCGATGCGCTTGCTCACGAACACGCGGACGGCCAGCACCACGGTTCCGCCCAGCAGTAAGACGAACAGGGTGAGGAACCAGGTGGCGTTGATGAAGACCTGGGCCACCTCGGTGCGCAGCGCGGGCTCGTCGATGGTGAGCTGCAGCACCCCGGTGCGCAGCGTCGAGGGCCCGGTGTGACAGCCGCCGCAGGCCACGCCGCCCAGCGGGTAGATCACCTCGCCGCCCGCCCCGCGGTTCCAGGGGAAGGGGCTCGAGGGGGCCTCGAAGGTGGCCTGGCCTTCGCCGATCGAGAGCAGCTGGCTGGCCTGGGGCCACGGCTTGTCTTCTTCCTCGATGCGGCGCGACCACTTCACCTGCCCATCGCGGCCCACGATGCGCAGCTCGGTCACCAGCTTGAGCGCCGACCAGTTGCTGCGCACGGCGTTGGTGACCGCGCGGTGGGCGACGCGCGGCAGGGTGCCGGGGGGCGTCTCTTCGACGGCCCCGAAGCTGGTGGCGACGAACTCGGCCAGCCCCAGGGCGTCGGTGCGCGTCTTTTCCCGCACCGCCCGATCGGTGCGACGCCAGGTGGTCGCCGTGCCCAGCAAGGCCAACAGCAGCGCCGGCACCGACACGGCGATCAACAGTCTGGTGCCGATGGTACGCAGGTCAGGCCTTCCAACAGGGTGGGCCGGCAGCATCGTGCAGCTGGACTAAGGTGTGAAGCGTGGAATTACTCACTGCGTCATTGATTCGCGTCAGGCACGGCTTTCCGTCGCGGGCGGGCGGGGTGTCCGCGCCGCCGTTTGACTCGCTCAACAGCTCGAGCGCGGTCGGTGACGACCCGGCGGCGGTGAAGATCAACCTGGCGCGGCTGGCGGACGCGGCGGGGGTGTCGGTCGACAGGCTGCTCTTCGTGAAGCAGGTGCACGGCGATCGGGTGGTGGAAGCGGCGAAGGCGAGCGCGGAGACGGAAGCCGATGCCCTGTGGACCGACGTCCCCGGCACCGCGGTGGGCGTGCGCACGGCCGACTGCCTGCCGATCCTGATCGAAGATCCGCGGGGCCGGGTGGCGGCC
>VFKJ01001110.1 GCA_009885595.1 Myxococcales bacterium
ACCTCGGCGCCCAGCGCGGTGAGGGTCTCGATCAGCACCGCCGTCTGGGTGGTCATGTGCAGACAGCCGGCGACGCGGGCGCCCTTGAGGGGGAACTTGCCCGCCCACTCGGCGCGCACGGCCATCAGGCCCGGCATCTCCTTCTCGGCGATGGCGATCTCCTTGCGGCCCCACTCAGCGAGCTTGGGGTCGGCGACTTTGTAGGCGGGGAAAGTGGTCTTGTGTTCCATGGGTCAATCCTTGGTTTTGAGGTTCACTGCGATGAAGACGACAGGGGCTTCTGGGCGACCCAGGCGTGCCAGCTGACGGACGCGTCGGGACCGACCGGGTGAAAAGAATTGGGAATGCCGGCGTCACCGAGCAGGTGAAGCCCGGCCTCGCGCACGAAGCGCTTCACGTCGTCGCCGCCGAAGCCGAGCCACACGTCGCCGGCGTCGGTGCGCAGCGCGTCGAGCTCGTGGGGCAGGTAGTCCATCACCACCAGGTGGCCGCCCTTCTTGAGCAGCCGGGAGAACGCCTGCACCGCCGAAGCGGGGCGCGACGCGTGATGGAGGATGCGGCCGGCGAAGACGAGATCGGCGCCGCCCGCGGCATCGACCCGCTGCACCAGCGCGGCGTCGTCGTAGCTGCCGGGGAAGAGGCTGACGTGATGAAAGCCCCGCGCCGCCACCCGCTCCGCGACCCGCGCCAGCTGCGCCTGGCTGCGATCGACCGCGATCACCCGCGCGAAGAGCGGCGCCAGCACGTCGAGCGAGAGGCCTTCACCGGTGCCCACGTCGACTGCCAGTCCACGCCCCGGCATCAGGAAGGACAGCGCGGAGAGGTGCGCCAGGTGCTCAGGCGAGGCGGGCACCGACGAGGTCGAGGTGGAGCTCAAGGGCTGCTCGAAGTGCGAGCGGCTCTGCTCTTCCCGCGCCGCCACCACGCCCGGCACCCGCGAAAGGCTGCCGTCGGCCAGGCACAGGCGCTGACCCTCGGAGAGCGCCTCGGTCAGCACCGGATCGGCCGCGATGGTGGCCAGGCCCGTGCGCAGGAAGAGCCGGGTGCCGTCTTTCCGCGCGTCGAGCAGCCCCGCCTCGCGCAGCGGCGCCACCTTGCGGCTCATCTGCGGCTGGCTGTCGTCGAGCAAGCTCGCCAGCTCGGACACCGAGAGCTCTTCCGACTCGCACAACGCCAGCAGCTGCAGCCGGCCCGGCTCCGCCAGCAGACGGAACAACTCCACCCGGGGAAGCCGCGCCGCGGTGCTGGAAGGGGTGAGGGCCGGAAGCACCCCCGAGGAATAATGCATTCATGCGCAATGATGCAAGTGTCTCGCAAATGACCTGAATCAAAGGCGGAAAACTGGCCCCCGCCGCCAGCTGGGCTCTCCTGAGGGCTGTGCTCCCGCTCCTCTGCGCGCTGGTCCTCACCCAGGCCCCTTCGGCTCGGTCGCCTGAGCGCGTCACGGTGGGCGCGCACCTGCGCAACGTCGAGGGGATCAACCTCCAAGAGAACTCGTACTTCGCCTCCTTCGTGCTCTGGGCGACCTGGAAGGGCGAGCGCGACCCCACCAAGACGCTGCGCTTCGTGAACCTGCTGGAAGCCTGGGCCCTCACCCTCACCCCGGTCTACGAGGAACCGCTCGTGCTGCCCGATGGGCGGAAGTACCAGCGCTTCGTCGGCGAGGGCCGCTTCTTTCACAAGTTCGAGCTCGCCTCGTTTCCGCTCGACGCGCAGGAAGTGGTGCTCGAGCTCGAAGACGCCCAGCACGCGGAGAGCGAGCTGCTGCTCGAGGCCGACCCCGCCAGCAGCCTTTCGCCCGACTTGAGGATCCCGGGGTGGACGGTGAAGCAGCCCGTGCTCGAGGTCCTTCACATCACCTATCCCGGCGCGCTGGGGCTGCCGGCCGACGGCGCGCACTCGCGGGTGCGCTTCGGCGTCACCCTCGAGCGGCCCTGGCGGGTGTTCTTCATCACCATGTTGCCGCCGATCGTCCTGGTGATGATGTGCTGCTGGTTCATCTTCTTCCTGCGGCCCATTCACGTGGAAGCGCGCGTCGGCACCGCGGTCACCGCGCTGCTCACCATCGTCTTCCTGCAGCTCGCCTTCACCGACGACCTGCCCTACCTCGGCACCACCGTGCTGCTCGACCAGGTGTTCAACTTCTCCTACGCGGTGATCACCGCGGTGCTCGCGGAGTGCGTGGTGGTGATGCGCTGGCACGATCGCGTGGTCACGCTGGAGGCCGCGCTGCTCTCGATGCCCGAGTCAGAGCGGCCTGGCCTCGACGCCGAGCGCCGCGCCGCCCGGGAGAAGTTCGAGCGCATCGACGCCCGCTCGAGGTGGCTCTTCCCCCTGGGCTACGCGCTCGGCTGCCTGGTGATCGTCGCCACCCACGCCGCCTAAGAGAAAGCCCCCGGAGCCAGGGGCGCCGGGGGCTTTCGAAACGAAACGAGACGCGTCTTAGCGGCTGGTCTGGATCTTCGCGCTGATCTGGCCGGCCACCACGCTCACCGTCTCGTCGAAGGTGAAGGTGTCCTGGCTGGTCTTGATGGTGCCCTTGAGGACGACCGAGACGCCCGTGCCCGAGGCGCCCAGATCGCCGACCGCCACCGACTGCCTCACGTCCACGTCGATGAAGTCGTCGAAGGCGCCCTGCACCAGCACCTTGCCCACGAAGCTCTGATCGACCGAGACGGTGGCGCCGCTGGTGAGGACGCTCTGGGAGAACTTCATCTCGCCGTTGTAGATGGCCACGCCCACGTCGGCCTTGGCCAGGCCGCAGTTCTCGTACTTGAGGCTGAAGCTGGTGGCGACCCCGCCGCCGCCGATGCTGATGCCGGCGCCGTTGATCGCCGCGTTGCCGCCCTGCGGGCACTTGAAGTCGATGCCGCCCGTGAGATCGACCGGGGTGGACGAGGCGTCTGCCTTCGCCTTGGTGGGCTGCGAGGCCGCGAAGAGCGCGTCTGCGGCGCCCTGCTTGCCATCGATCTTCGCGCCAGGACCACAGGCCATCATCACGAAGCTGCCAACGACGAGCATCAGAACGCGCTTGATCATGTGTGTTGCCTCCAGGAAGGGATACCGCCTGAGTTGCCGGGTAGGGCCAGGACGATCCCTCAGAAAAGCTCACCTGTCACTTCAGGCTTTCTGCGGCTCGCCGTCGCCCTTCATCGACCCATTGCCGCGACGGGTCGTGCGCGATAAGGGGCCCCCCTCTCAAGCAGCCTTCACCCACGAGGAACGTCATGCCCAAGGACTATTTGTTTACGTCGGAGTCGGTCACCGAAGGCCACCCGGACAAGATTTGCGATCAGATCTCCGACGGCGTCGTCGACGCGCTCATCGAGAAGGATCCCCGGGCCCGCATCGCCGTGGAGACCCTGGTGAAGACGGGCATCGCGATCGTCGCCGGTGAGGTCACCACCAACGCGTGGATCGACATCCCCCGCATCGTCCGCAGCACCATCTGCAAGATCGGCTACACCGACTCGGCCATGGGCTACGACGGCAACACCTGCGGCGTGATGGTGGCCATCGAAGGCCAGAGCCAGGACATCGCCCGCGGCGTCGACGAGAAGGGCGCCAAGGAACAGGGCGCCGGCGACCAGGGCATGATGTTCGGCTACGCCTGCAACGAGACCGCCGAGCTGATGCCTGCGCCCATTCACTACGCGCACGCGCTCACCCGCAAGCTCGCCGACATCCGCAAGAAGAAGCACGACTGGCTGCGGCCCGACGGCAAGAGCCAGGTCACCGTCGAGTACGTCGACGGCAAGCCGGTGCGCATCGACGCGGTCGTCGTCTCCACCCAGCACGCGGAAGAGGCGTCCAACAAGAAGATCAAGGACGTCATCATGGAGGAGGTCATCAAGGCCTCGCTCCCCGCCAAGCTGATGGACAAGAAGACCAAGTTCTACATCAACCCCACCGGCCGCTTCGTCATCGGCGGCCCCATGGGCGACTCCGGCGTCACCGGCCGCAAGATCATCGTCGACACCTACGGCGGCATGGGCCGTCACGGCGGCGGCGCGTTCTCCGGCAAGGACCCGTCCAAGGTCGATCGTTCGGCCGCGTACATGGGCCGCTACATCGCCAAGAACGTGGTGGCCGCGGGCCTCGCCACGCGCTGCGAAGTGCAGATCTCCTACGCCATCGGCGTGGCAGAGCCGGTCAGCGTGATGGTCGAGACGTTCGGCACCGCGGTGGTCGACGAGGACCGCATCGCCAAGGCCGTGCGCCAGAGCTTCCGCCTCAAGCCGGCGGAGATCATCGAGCACCTCGACCTCCTCAAGCCCATCTACCAGCGCACCGCGGCGTACGGTCACTTCGGCCGCAGCGAGTTCAGCTGGGAGCGCACCGACAAGAAGGACGAGCTGCGTGACGCGGCCGGCCTGCGGGGCAAGAGCGCAGCGTAACCTTCACGCGAGGGCGCGACATGGCCAGCAGCAAGCAGTCGAGGTCTCTGACGGCGTTGGCGAGGTCGCTGGACACCCGCAAGAAGACTCCCCCTCTCCCCCCCAGGGGAGAGGGTCGGGGAGAGGGGCTCAAGCCCTCTCTCGTCAGACCCAAACTCGAAAACAAGTTGGCCTCGCTCCCGCCGGTGGCCCCCAAGCTGGCCACCCTCGCCCGAGGCCCCGCGCTCGCTTCCATGCAGCGCACCCCCAGCCCGGCCCCCGCGAAGGTGCCGACCGCCACCCGGCCCGGTGGGGGGGGGGCCGCGCTCCCCGTCGACGCCCGCCGTCAGTACCCCCGCGCGGAGATCCACGTGCGCGCGCACCTCTCGCTCGCCGACGATCCCACCCGGTACTTCGAGGCGGCGCTGCCCACGCTCAACCTCTCGGTGGGCGGCATGTTCCTCGAGTCGAGCTTCTTCCTGAAGATCGGCACCAGGCTGCACGTGACCCTGCAGCTGCCGCAGAAGGGCCGCGAGGTGAAGGTGAAGGCCGAGGTGGTGCGCGTCGAGTCGAACGTGCACGGCGCCTCGGGCTTCGCGCTGCGCTTCACCGAATATCTCGAGGGCAGCCAGGTGACGCTGGCGACGCACTTCCTCTCGCCGGTGCTGCGCGAGTTCCTCAGCCAGTACGCGCAGGAGCACCGCTTCCAGGCCAGCGCCGAGTACCTCGCGCACACCGCCGACGTGCTCGCCGCCTGGGAACTGAAGAAGGCCGAGCTGGGCGGCGACGTGTGGGATCTCTTCGCGGGTAAGTCGTGACGCTGCTCGAAGCGGCGGTGCTGGGCGTGGTGCAGGGGCTCACCGAGTTCCTGCCCATCTCGTCCACCGCGCACCTGCGCATCGTGCCGGCGCTGCTGGGCTGGGAAGATCCCGGCGCGGCGTACTCGGCGGTGATCCAGCTGGGCACGGTGGTCGCGGTGCTCGCCTATTTCTGGAAGGACATCTTCAGGCTGACGCGCGGGTTCCTGCGCGGCCTGGTCGATCGCAAGCCCTTCGGCACCGAAGACTCCCGCCTGGCGTGGTTCGTCGGGCTGGGCACCATTCCCATCGCGGTGGTGGGGTTGTTGTTCAAGTCGGCGATCAAGACCTCGCTGCGATCGCTCTACGTGATCGCAGCCTCGCTCATCGTGCTGGCGATCGTGCTGTTCATCGTGGAGCGGCTCGCCTCGCACAAGCGCACCCTGGCCGAGATGACGCTCAAGGACGGGCTGATCATCGGCCTCTGGCAGGCCCTCGCGCTCATTCCCGGCAGCAGCCGCAGCGGCACCACCATCACCGGCGGGCTGTCCTTAGGCCTGCGCCGGGAAGACGCGGCGCGCTACTCGTTCCTGTTGTCGATCCCCGCCACCACGCTGGCGGGGCTGCTGGAGCTCAAGGAGCTGTTCGAGGCGACCTCGCGCCCATCGACGGCGGCGCTGGTGGTGGGCACGGTGGTGTCGTTCATCGCCGGCATCGCGGCGATCTCCGGGCTGCTGCGCTTCGTGAAGACCCGGTCGATGTTCACCTTCGTCGTCTACCGCATCGCGCTGGGCGTGCTGCTGCTGGGGCTGCTGGGCGCCGGCGTGCTGCAGCCCTGATGCGCCTTCCCAAGAACGGCGGGCGGTGAGGGCGTTGGAAGCGTTAGGTTGTGGCACCTCATGACGGCCTCACCCGATCCAGCCGGCCAGGCCTTCTTCGGCCGGCTGCGAGATCACCTTCACCGCGCGCCCTCGAAGACCTTCGAGGCCCCGGGCCTGGTGCTGAAGGAAGCCGCCGTGCTGGCGCCGCTCTTCTGGCGAACAGGAGAGCCCTGGGCCTACCTCACCCGGCGGCCGCTCACCCTGCGCAGCCACCCGGGGCAGATCTCCTTTCCGGGCGGCGGGCGGGAAGCGGGCGACGTGACCCCGCTCCACACCGCCCTGCGCGAGACGCGCGAAGAGCTCGGCATTCCCCCGGAGAGCGTGGAGGTGCTCGGCCTGCTCGGCGCCATGCCCACCATCACCTCCTTCTGGGTCACGCCTTTCGTGGGGGTGATCCCCGAAGACGTGAAGCTCGAGCCCAACCCCATCGAGATCGACGAGGTGATTGCGGCCCCCCTCTGGCGCCTGCGCCGGGAGAAGCGGCATCTTTACCGGGCCGATCGCGACGTCTTCGTCTGGGGTGATGCGCGCCATGTGGTGTGGGGAGCGACGTGGCGGATGCTGGAGCAGCTGGTCGAACACGTCGAGGCAGTCGGACGCTGAAGGAGTCGTTGTGCTCGAGTCGACGCTGGTCGAGTCCTGGGGGGTGAGATGAGACACGCTGCGCTGGTGGCCGAGCTCGAGGCCTGCATCGGCGACAACGCCGTGCGGGTGGTGCTGCTGTCCGCCTCCCGTGGCTCGGGCGCCTCTACCGCGCTCGCTTCGTTCGCCGAAGAGGTGCGTGGCTGGGGTCACCGCGCCGACGTCATCGACGCGGAGCGGGTCGGGGTCCAGCCCGGCGGCGCCGTCGATGCGCTGTTGCGCGCGCGCCTGGGCATCGGCCCCCTGTTCCGCGGCCACACCCTGCTCGAGGCGCTCGACACCGCTTCACCCGGCCTCGAGCCGCTCGCCCGCGAGTTCCTCTCCTTCGCGATGGGCTTCTCCCGCGAGGACTTCCAGACCGCCCGCCTCGATCCGAAGAGCCGGTGGGAAGGCGCGCTGGCGGAAGTGGGTCGCTGGCTGGCCGCGCGCAGCGGCACCTGGGCCTGGGTGTTGGACGACGCGGTCGCGGCCGATGACGAGTCGCTGTTGCTGGTCGAGCGCCTCGCGCGCGGCGCGCAGACGCCTGGGCTGGTGGTGCTCACCGTTCGCGACGACGAGCGGCAGGTGTTCGAGCCCAGGCTTCGGGCCATTCGCGCCAGCGGGAAGCTGCGTGAGCTCGCGCTCCCCTCGCTTTCGCCCGAAGCGCTGGCCCAGGCCTTCCCTGCCACCGCCTCGGCCGCCCGGGGCGTCGCGCTCACCGCCAGGCTCTTGCAGCTCAGCGGCCGCGAGGGCGGCGCGCCCACCACCACCGACGCGATGGTGCGTCAGCTCGTGGCGGCGCTGCCCACTGCGCAAGCGACCTTGCTGGCCGCGCTCTGGGTCGCCGGCGGCCGCCTTCCGGTGGCGGCGCTCGACGCGGCCCTGGGCTCGCCCCAGCAGGCGCTGGTGGAGGCGCTGGAGGCGAAGCTGTTGCTGCGGCGGGGCCCCACGCAGCGCTGTGCGGGTGAAGACGAGGCGTGGCTGCGCTTCCCCTCGCTCGCTCCCCGGCCCGAGGAGGCCGCCGCCAGGCAGTGGGTGGCGGCGATCGGCGCGTGGGGCGAGCGGCAGCTCTGGGGTGAGACCCGCAACGACGCGCTGCGCTTGGTGGCGTTGCCTCAGGTCATCCGCGCGGCTGAGGGGGCGAAGGACACCACCCGCGCCAGCCTCGCCTGGGAGCTCTCGGCCCGCAGCGGCGGCGGCGTCTTCGCGTGGCGCAAGGCCGAGTCACTCGCCCACGGCGTGCGCCGGCTGGTGCTGGGGCGGCTGCTGGCTGAAGAAGAGCTCTTCCGGGGAGAGGTGCAGAAGGCCGCCGCCACCGCGCTGGCCAGCGCGCGCCTCTCCCCTTCGGCAGGCCCTCCGATCCCCGACGTGTGGCACGAGGCGACGCTGGGCCACGTGACCGACGAGCTCGAGCGTTGGGATCGCCTCACCGTCGAGGAGGCGCAGATCGCCCTCGAGCTGACGCGCGCCGAAGCGGTCGCCCAGCTGGGCCAGGCAGAGGAGACGCGCCGCGCCTTCGAGGGCGTGGAGACCCGGCTGCAGAAGACCCGGGCCAGCGCCGTCACCAACGCCCTGTGGCTGCGGCTGGCGAAGACCTGGGTGTGGTTCGCAGCCGAGATCCTCGCTGATGGTCCCCTGGCGCGGCGCATCTGCGACACCATTCGCAAGCGGGTGCCGCCAGACGAGCTGCTGGCCAGCTCGCACGCCAGCGCGTTCCTGCGCGCCGAGCAGGTGGCCCATTCACGCGGCGGCGATCCGCTGCGCGCGCGCGCGATGGCCGACGAGCTGATCGAGCTCTCCCGAACCCGGGGCGACCAACGCGAGGAATGCATCGCCTGGAACGCGCGCGCGCTGCTGCACCTGCGCGACGGCGAGCTGCGGCTGGCCCGGGTCGGCTTCGAGCGCAGCCTCGATCTCGCCCGCGCGATCGGCTTTCGCCGGCGCGAGGCGGTGGCGCTGCACAACCTCGGCCTCACCCTGGCGTACTCCGGAGAATTCGGCGCCTCGGTCGCCTGCCAGGAGCGCTACCTGGGGCTCTCCGAACAGATCGGGAACTTCGTGGCGCGCGCCTATGGCCCGGCGGCGCTCGCCCTGGTCTACGTGCAGCAGCTCGACGTGCAGAAGGCCGAGCTCAACCTCGCCCGGGCGCGGCGCAGCGCCGAGGAGAACGGCTGGCCGGGCCTGATCGCGTGGACGCGGCACCTCTCGGGCGTGCTCAAGCTGCTCAAGCACCTGGAGAAGCGCGACACCCTGCTGCTGAGCCTGGCGCGCTCCGACTTCCTCGCCTGCCTCGACCTGCTGGAAGACCGCAAGGGCAGCTGGTCGGAAGAGCTCGATCCCGCGGAGGCCGCGGCGTTCCTCTGCCTCACCTGGCTGTGCGCGGGGAACGTGGCGCAGGCCAGGACGGCGCTGCCGCGGGCAGAGAAGTACGAAGAGGGCAGCGCGGCCTCGAAGTACGTGGTGGCGGCGCTGCGGGACGTGCTCGCGGGCAGGCCGCCGGCCGGCAGCGTGGCCTGGTTCGAAGCGAACGGTCAGGGCCGCTCGCTCGACCTGTGGCAGCGCATCGCAGCCGCGCTGGGGGTGCCGGTGGTGGTGGCCGAGCCCGACGTGCGCTCCGGTCTTTGACCTTCATCGGCGCGGCCGCGGTGGCAAGCTCGCGGCATGACGCGGTACCGCGAGGAGGATGGTCACAGCTGCGTGGACGTGCGCGTGCCCTCGCTGGAGAACCTCTTCGACAAGCGGGACCCCGCGCCGTTTCGCGAGCGCGACATCGACCCGGGCCTGCGCGACTACCTCACCGAGTCGGTCGAGGATCTCCTCTCGCGGGGGCCGCCGAAGCTGGTCTTCTGGTTGGAGAGGCCCTGTGAGGTGAGCGCCATCGAGGTGCCGGTGCGCGCGCACTTCGAGTACGAGCTCGAGCGCCACGCGCGATCCCGCAGCCGCGAGGTTCGCCTGGGCTACCTCGCGTTGTTGATCGCCTCGGCGCTGATCGCCCTCTTCATCTTCCTCGCGCAGTGGGTCGCCTCGTCGCTCACCAGCACCTTCGGGGTGGCGTTCAAGGAGGTGCTCACCATCTCGGGCTGGGTGCTGCTGTGGCGGCCGGTGGAGGTGCTCATCTACGACGGGCTGCCCTGGCGGCGGCGTCGCAAGGTGCTGCGCAACCTGCTGGCGGCGCGCTTCGAGGTGCGCCAGTCCCCTGCGGCGTCTGAGCAACGCGCGGGCTGAGCTACGCTGCCGCCGCACATGAACTGGGATCAGGATCTCTTCAAGCGCACGCTCGACTTCGCGGCGAAGGCCCACGGCACGCAGCAGGTGCCGGGCAGCGGCTTTCCGTACGTGGTGCACCTGGTGAAGGTGGCGACCGAGGTGCTGCGCGCCGCCGATGGCTCGTTCGACGTCGACTTCGCGATGCAGTGCGCGCTGCTTCACGACAGCGTGGAGGACGCGGGCGTCGAGGTGGCGCTGTTGCGGACCGAGTTCGGCGCGCGGGTGGCGGAGGGCGTGAGCGCGCTGACCAAGGACGAGTCGGTGCCGAAGGCAGAGCGGATGGCGGACAGCCTGCGGCGAATTCGGGCGCAGCCGCGCGAGGTGTGGGCGGTGAAGCTGGCGGATCGGATCACCAACCTGGAGCCGGCTCCGGCGCATTGGAGCGCGGAGAAGCGCGCCGCCTACCTCGCGGAGGCGAAGGTGATTCACGACGCGCTCGGCGAAGCGCACCCCGGCTTGGCGGCGCGCATGCGGGAGAAGATGAAGGTGTACGCGTGACTCTCTCCGGAACGCCGTGCAGCTCGGGCGCGTCCACTGGCCTGAAGGTGGGGCGGTGGCTCAGGGCTCGACGGCTGGGCGAAAACCGGGCGGCGTCGCTTTTCTGGGGTGTTGTCGTAGATACTGGATATGCCAAGTATCCTTGGTTGAGCTGCATCTGTGACAACGACTCGGGAAAGGCGCGTCGGCTCCCCGCCGTCCTGGGAACCACCTGCCCATCGCTCGAGCCAACGCGTCAAAGAAAGTCCGATGCCGAGGGGCCTCTTCGGAACGTGCACCGCGGTGTCAGCCC
>VFKJ01000554.1 GCA_009885595.1 Myxococcales bacterium
CGCGAGCAGGAGGAAGCCGATGTACCGCTTCTCCACCGTGAGGTGCATGAAGTACTTGATCACCAAGAACGCCTTCACGAAGGCGATGCCGAACGCGGTGGTGAGCGTCAGCACCAGCTTCACGTTGGGCGTGAAGTTGCCGGCCACGATGGGGCCGACCACCGAGACCACCAGCAGGACCAGGAGCACGCCCCAGATCTTCACGTAGTCGTAGTGGTGCGTGGTGTGACCACCGCCGGGCGCGGCGTCATGAGTCGAGGGGTCAGACATGGCGGCTCACTTGGCGATGTAGAGAAGCGGGAAGAGGAAGATCCACACGATGTCGACGAAGTGCCAGTACAGGCCCACCGCCTCTACGCGCTGCAGGTCGACGCCCTTCTTCGCGTCGGAGGCGATCACCAGCATGATGATCGCGCCCGCCAGCACGTGCACGCCGTGGATGCCGGCGGCCGTGTAATAGAACGACCAGAAGGTGTGCGAGCTGATCGTGTACCCGGCCTGGATCTCACCGGTCCACTCGATGGACTTCACGATCAAGAAGGTGAAGGCGCCCAGCACCGTGAGGTAGAGGAACTTCGCTGCTTTCTTGCCGTCCTTCTGATCAGCGGCCTGGTGCGCGAGCACCGCGAACAGCGACGAAGTGAGCAGCACCAGGGTGTTGAAGGCGCCGGCCCAGGTGTTGGTGTGCGCCGCGTGGCTGGCCCACTCCGGGTGCCCGATGCGGTGCATCAGGTAGCTGCCGAGCACGCCGCCGAAGATGACGATCTCGGAAGCGATGAGCCACCACACGGCCAGCTTGCCGGTGGAGATGCCGGTGACGCTGCGGGTGGTCGCGATGGGTCTTGGAAATGAAGACATGATCAGCTCGCGTTCTGCGGCCAGTAGTCTTCCTGGCGGTCGGGGTGGCTGTACTCGTAGGGACCGCGGTGCACGGTGGGCAGCCCGTCGGGGAAGTTGCCGTGCGGCGGAGGTGACGGCGCCGCCCACTCCAGGGTGTTCGCCTTCCACGGGTTGGCCGAGGCCTTCGGGCCGCGCACCATCGAGAGGAAGTAGTTCACCACGAAGATCACCTGGAAGCAGAGCAGCACCACCAGCGACACCGTCGCCAGGACGCGGAGGTCCTGCATGCCCGGCTTCATCAGGTCGGGGAAGTGCGTGTAGTCGTAGATGCGGCGGTGATCACCGCGCGCGCCCAGCAGGAAGAGCGGAATGAAGATGAAGTTGAAGGCGATGATGGTGCCCCAGAAGTGCACCTTGCCCCACGCCTCGTTCATGTAGCGGCCGAACATCTTGGGGAACCAGTAGGTCAGCGCCGCGAACACCGCGATGAACGCGATGGGGAAGAACGTGTAGTGGAAGTGCGCCAGCACGAAGTAGGTGTCGTGGAAGTAGATGTCCGCGCCGGAGCTGCCCAGGTAGATGCCGGTGACGCCGCCCAGCAGGAACTCGGCGATGAAGGCCAGCGCCCACAGCATCGGGGTGGTGAGCCGAATCGAGCCGCCGTACAGCGTCGCGATGTAGACGAACACCATCTCCGCCACGGGAATGGAGACCAGCAGCGTGGTGACCGAGAAGATGTTCGCCATGCGCGGGTCGATGCCGGCCACGAACTGGTGGTGCGCCCACACGAAGAACGAGATCACCCCGGTGCCGACCATCGTGTAGAGCACCGTCTTGTACGCGAAGAGCTTCTTGCGGCTGAAGGTGACGATCACCTCGGCCACGATGCCCATCGCGGGCAACAGCACCACGTACACCTCGGGGTGGCCGAAGAACCAGAACAGGTGCTGCCAGAGGACCGGGTCTCCGCCCTTGTTGGGGTCGAAGAACGCGGTGCCCAGCGTCTGATCGAACAACAGCATGATGGCGCCGGCGATCAGCGGGCCCACCGACGCCATGAAGAGGATGCTGGCGATGATGATCGACCAGATCACGATGGGCACGTCGAACATCTTCATGCCCGGGGCGCGGCTGTTCATCACGGTGGTGACGAAGTTGATCCCGCCCATCAGGAAGGCGGCGAACTCGAGCGCCACCGCGGTCAGGCACATGGGCGCGCCCAGGGGCGTCAAGTTGTACTGGGCCTTGGCGGAGAGCGGCGGGTAGCTCGTCCACGCGCCACCGAAGGCGCCGCCGTCGACGAAGAACGAGGCGATCAGCACGATCACCGAGAGCAGGAAGATCTGGTAGCTCAGGCGGTTGAGCCGCGGGAACACCATGTCGTCGCAGCCGATCATCAGGGGAATGAGGTAGTTCCCCAGCGCCGCGATCAACACGGGCATCGCCACCCAGAAGATCATCACCGAGCCGTGCGTGGTGACCAGCGCGTTGTAGTCGCCGGCGCTCACCCGGCCGTAGCCCGGCACGCTCATGCCCGGGAAGGCCATCTGCATGCGGAAGGCGTAGACGGTGAAGCCACCGATCAACGCCATGAACATGCCGGTGAACAGGTACTGCATGCCGATGATCTTGTGATCGGTCGAGTAGAGGTACTTGTGGAAGAAGCTCTGCGGGGCGTGGTGGCCGCCGTGCGCGTCGTGGCCGTGGCCATGGCCATGCGCGTCGTGCTCCGCCTCGGGGGCTTGGGCGGTCGCGGTGCTGCTGCTGCTCATGGCGTTCCTCCGGTAGCCGCGGCGGCCGGGCTCTTCGACATCACCCAGGCGGCTTGGTCTTCATGGTTCTCGATCAGGATCCGCGCGGGCATCAGCGCGTGGCCGATGCCGCAGATCTCGGTGCACTGAATGTCGAAGCCGCCCGCCATGGTGGCCTTGAACCAGCCGCGAATGGTGCGCCCGGGAATGGCGTCCTGCTTCAGGCGGAACACGGGCACCGAGAAGCTGTGGAGCACGTCCCGGCTCTGCAGCTCGAAGTGGTAGGTCTTGCCCTTCTCCACGTGGAGCTCGTCGACGAGCTTGATGTCGTCGGGGGTGTCGAGCTTCCCGTCGGGGCCCGGGTGCACGAAGGTCCACGCCCACTGCTGCGCGATGATGCGAACGGTCGAGTCGGCCTGCGGCATCGCCTGCTTCACGTGCTGCCAGACCGTGATGGCCGCGATGATGATCCACACGTCGAAGAGCAGCGTGAGGTAGTGCGGCCAGGCCACCCAGCGCTTCTGCTTGGGGTCCTCGCCGGTGATGTACTGGCCCTTCACCCCGTCCTGCGCGGTGTAGCGGAGGATGAAATAGAAGAGCACGCCCTCGGCCAGGAAGAACCAGAAGCCGACGATGACGGTGACGAGCCAGATCAGGTGATCGATGTCACCGGCGAAGCTCGAGGCTGATTCGACGTATTTGCTAATCATCACTCAGCTCAGGACGAAGAAGGTCACGACCGCGGCGAACGCGAGGGCGCTCCCGGCGATCAGGATGAAGATGGTCGTAGACAGGGCTTCGGGGTTCGTTTCGTCGGCCATGGGTGCGCTCACTTCGAAAGCGTAGAGATGTGGGCCAGGACGTTCTTGATGGCCTGGTCGTCAACGAGCGTCATCGACATCGGCTGCATCTGGCCGCCGGTGAGGTCCTTGGGGTGCTTGCCGCGAACGCCGGCCTTGAACTTCTTGAGCTGGCTGAAGAGGTACCAGTCGTGCTGGCCGACCAGCGAAGGGGCCTTGAGCAGCTCGTTGCCCTTGCCGTCGGGGCCGTGGCAGGCGAGGCACACCCCGTAGTGGCCGGCGCCCGCGGTGGCGTCGCCGCCCTGCAGGGTGGTCGGCTGCTTCCTCGGCTTGAGCGTGGCCACGTAGGCGCTGACCGCCTTCACCTCGGCGACGTTCATCAGCTGCTGCGACATCGGGCGCATGCGCAGCCCGTCGTAGTCCTCGGGGTGAGCGCCGCGCACGCCGGTGCGGAACTTCACCAGCTGGCCCTCGACGTACCAGGCCGCCTGGCCGGCGATCGCCGGGGTGGTGATCCCCAGCTGGCCCTGGCCGGTGGCGCCGTGGCACTGCTTGCACGACGAGTCGTAGAGCTCGGCGCCGCTGAGCGTGGGCCGCGCCCCGTCGGGGTGGCAGGCGCTGACCAGCGGCATGATGAAAATCAAGCCAGCCAGGGCAGGGGCGTGCGACTTCTTCATTCGGTACATGCGATGTGGCTCCAACGACGCGGGCGAATTCGCGTCCGATCGGCGCGCACGTTTGGCACAGCGTCCGAGCGGTTCCAAGGGAATTACTGGCCGATCGGCGCGCGATCTTCGGGGGTGATGAGAGCTATCATCAGGAAATGTGCGCACGATTTGCGCGTCACTTGATCTCAACGGGCCTCAGCGCAATTGGCGCTGCTCTCCCACACGTCGACGTCGTCGATCAGCATCGTCTGGCCCGGCATTCCGTTCTGTCCGTCGGCGCGGCCGGTCTGGATCTCGAAGACCAGCTGCAGCCTGGCGGCGTTGTCGGTGGTGACGGACAGCGGCCGCAACGGGACGCGCGTCCACTCGGCGGCGATCTGATCGGCCTGCTCCACGGCGGTGTTGTTGGGCGAGCGGAGCACGCGCACGCGCATGAACGGCGCGGTGCCCTTGAGCCAGGCCTGCACGCAGAACGTCTTCAGGCCCGCATCGACGGCAAAGTCCTTGGCGTACGAGAAGCGGCCGCCCAGCGCGTCCTTCACGGTGACCTGCCCCGCCCGGCCCGAGCGGCCCAAGGCGACCAGCTCGAAGGTGCCGTAGATGCTGCTGCCGCTCCAGGTGGGGGGCGAGGTGTCGCACTCGAAGCCGGGGTTCTCGATCACGTTCTGGGGCGACTTCGAGTGATCGCGGCAGTCCGCCGGGCCCGCGTCGGGGATCACCGTCATCGGATCGCAGGCGGACAACAGCGCGAGGGTCGGCAGGAGAAGGCGCATGGGGGGCCGTCTTCTACGCGATCCTCAGGGGCAGGTGGCGGTGAGCTCGACCACCTGGCCCGTCTGCGTGCCGATGAAGAGCAGGTCGCGGGCCTCGAAGAGCTTGAGTGACTCGGTGGAGTCGAGCGCCACCGGCAAGCTCACCTTCACCCAGCCCGGGAGGCCGCCGTCGGTGCTGACGCGCTCCGCGCGGAACAGCCCGTCGCGGGTGGCGGTGAAGAGGTCGCCGCACTTGCGCCCGAAGTCGGAGGCCGCCAGCGCGCCGCCGTCACTGGCCGCCAGGGGCGCGGTGAGCGGCACCATGATGGGCAGCGACCACACCACCCCGTCGGTGAAGCCGGTGCGCCCCTGGCCGTTGGGCTCGCGCCACACCTCGAGCGGGAGCGCGGCCCGCTCGGGCGTGGCCACCGGGCTCTGCGACCAGCGAACCAGGTCGGTGCTGCCGAACTGAAGGTTCGCGCTGCTGGTGGTGAGGTAGCCCGAGAGCCCGCCATCGGGATCGAGCACCATCGAGCGCAGCCGCACGCCGGGCACCGGCACCAGCACCCGCTCGAAGGTGGCGGGCTGAGCGAAGGGGCCCAGCTGCGCGTCGGTCACGTCGGCGAGCCAGAGGCTGTCACCCGAAGCGACCAGCACCACCTCGCGCAACCGGGAACCCAGCTGCAAGGTCAGCGCGACTCCGGGCGCGGGTCCGGTGAAGGCGGCTCCCGCGGGGAGGGTGGCGAGCAAGCGAACGCCCCCTCCCAAGGTCTCCACCAGCCCGCGCGTGGCCACCAGCCAGCTGGGGTGTGTGGGGATGACGTTGAGCGGCACCACCCTGGCGTCCCCCAGCTGGGAAACGAAGCCCCCCGCGGGATCGCCGATGAAGATGAAGCCGCCCGCCTCGGCGAAGACCCGGCGCTGCTGGTTGGAAGGGTCGACGAAGCTGAACATCGTGTCCGGCTGGCGATCGAGCACCACCGGCCGCAGGGGGAGCCGGGCCAGCTGCGCCAGCCCCCCCGGATCGATGGCGTGCCAGCTGCGCCCGTTGGAGCCCGCGTGGGCGCGTACGAACGGTGCGCCGCGCTGCGAGACCACGCCCCACTGGAAGGGCACCTGGTCCTCCACCACCCCGCGGTAGTCGAGCCGCGGATTGAAGGGGTTGGCGCTGACCTGCACCGGGTAGCTCCCGCCGCGGTCGTCGCGGCAGCGGGTGAAGACCAGCGGCGTACCCTCCTCGTGTTCGAAGGAGAGCTGGAGCGGACTGCCGCCATCGGGACAGGCGGAGAACAGCGGGGTGTTGGCCCACTCCATCGGCGTCTCCAGGAACTCCACCAGGCCGGTGCCGCCCGGGCGATCGAGCTCGGCGTAGAGCGTCAGGAGCGGCGCACCCTGCCCCTCGCGGAAGCCGGCCACCGCGCCGCGGGACCTGGTACCGGGCAGCCCCGCGTCGGTGAGCCACCGCGCCGGGCCGCCGTCGGGGCGCGGCGAGGCGATGAGGCCGGCGGCGGTGAGGGCGAGCGACACGTCGCCGATCACCACCACCTCGCGCACGGGGCTGGGGAACACGCTGGCGTCGAGGCCATCGACGCGCACCTCGTTGCCCGTGACGCGCACCAGCGCGGTGAGGCGCGGCGGCCCCTCGAGCAGGTCGCGTTGGCGCAGGAAGGTGCTGGGCCCCAGCGGTTCCCAGCCGCCATCCACCAGCGACAGGCGCTCGGTGCCGGCGTCGCGGTAGCGCACCACCGGCCCGTCGAACGACAACACCAGATCGGTGACGTCGGTGGCGTCGAAGCGCACTCCAAAGCGCTGCTCGAGCAGCAGGGGCGTGGGCCCTCCATCGGGGCTGGGCTGATCGCCGCTGAACTGCGCCTGCACCCGCAGCCCCCCGTCCGGGAGCAACGCGGCCGACCACACGCCTTCCCGTGGCCCCACGCCCCCAAAGGCGAACGGCAAGAGGGAGAGGCGGCTCATCGCGAACAGCAGGGGCGCCGGCTCAGAGGTGCGGGGGTTGAGCTCCCGGGCCCCGAGCGCGGTCGTCTGCCCGGTGGTGAGCTGGTCTGTGACGCTGACGCAGTGCTGCTCCACCAGGTTGCAGCGCCAGTCGCCTTCACAGCCCAGGTCGTCCAGGCACAGCGACTCCGCGCCGACCTTCAGCTCGATGCAGCGCTGCACCAGGCCCACCTTCTGGCCGCACCGAAAGCCGTTGGGACACTCGCCGTCGCGGGTGCAGTCGCGCGTGGTGCCGCCCTCGCGCACGCTGGGGTCGAAGCAGCGCTCGGTGGCCGCGCAGCGCCAGCCGCCTTCACAGCCGCCGTCGTCATTCACGCACGGGGAAGGCACGCCCACGCCCAGCTGCTGGCAGTTGCGAAGGGAGTCGACCTCCTGCCCGCACTTCCACCCGCTGGGGCAGTGGCCGTC
>VFKJ01000128.1 GCA_009885595.1 Myxococcales bacterium
GCGCTGATGGAGGCCTGCAAGGTGTGCACGCTCGGCCAGCTGTCGGGCGCGCTGTACAAAGTCGGCGGCCAATACCGTCGCAACATGTGACAACTGTCGGGTGAGGGGAGAACAATGGGCGCCGTCGTGACTTTGTATCGACCAGTCGGACCGAAAGAACTCGAGCTGATCCGCGACTCTGGTTTCACCCGGTTTCCACCGAGGCTGCCGGAGCAGCCGATCTTCTACCCGGTGGTCCAGGAAGAGTACGCGAGGAAGATCGCTCGCGATTGGAACGTGAAGGAGAGCGGCTCGGGCTACGTGACGCGCTTCTCGGTGAGAGCCGAGCACCTCAGCAAGTACGCCGAGCAGGTCGCGGGCGGCCAGCAGCACACCGAGTACTGGATCCCCGGTGCGTCCGAAGGGACAGACTGACGCTTGCTGCGCCCCCGCTTCTGGCGGATGAAGCGGGCCATGACGTTCCCGCGAGTGACGGCGGCCGATTGGCGCGCCCAGGTCGAAAAAGAGCTGGCCGGTGCTTCGTTCGAGAAGACGCTGATTTCGAAGACGGCCGAGGGGCTGTCGATCGAGCCGCTGTACACCGAGGCGCCTCGCAAGCACGCGCTCTCGGCAGGTGCTCCTTTCAAGATCGTGATGCGTGGTGGCGCCGAAGATCTCGACAACGGTGCCGAAGGAATCTGGCTCGACTCCGCATCACTGCCAGCCGTTCAGAGCCGTGATGCCTTCTTCATGATCGATGGCGCCCCCCCGGCGAATGCTCGCGCCGATCTTCGCTTCGCGCTCACCGGCAGGCCGCAGCTCGCGAAGACGATCTCGGACCAGTACCCGAACGGGCTCGCGGCGATGGTCTCCACGCTCGACGATCACAAGGCGGGCGCTGACGCCGCTGACGAACTCGCGATCGCGTTGTCGATGGGCGCCGCGTACCTCAAGACGATGATCGCGTCGGGGCTGAGTCCCCAGGCCGCTGCGAAACAGCTCGCGGTGCAGATCTCCGTCGGTCGCGACACCTTCGCTGAGCTCTGTAAGGTGCGCGCAATTCGCGTGTGCTTCGGCAAGCTGCTCGCGACGGCGAAGGCCGATGGCGGGCGGTTGTTGATTCATGCGGTGTGTTCGACTCGCACGATCTCGCAGCGCGATCCGTGGGTGAACATGCTGCGCGGCACCACGCAGATCTTCGCCGCGGTGCTCGGGGGCGCGGACCTCGTCACTCCGTTGCCGTTCGACCTCGCGTTGAGTGAGCAGTCGGGGCTCGCACAGCGTGTCGCGAGGAATACTGGCCTCGTGCTCCGCGAGGAGAGCTCGCTGGGCAGGGTCAGCGATCCCGCGGCCGGCTCGTATTACCTTGAGACTTTTACCGATGCGCTCGCTCGCGAGGCGTGGACGCGGTTCCAGGCGTTCGAGAAGGAGGGCGGGGTGGAGGTACTGCGCGCGTCGGGGAAGTTGAAGGCGCGGCTCGAGGCTTCGTGGGCGGCGAGGTCTGCGGTTCCCGTGCTCGGGGTTTCTGAGTTTCCGAACTCAGCTGAGGTGCTGCCCAGCGCTTCGCGCGCGGCTCCTGAGCTCGGACACCGAGATGATGAGGTGGTGAACGGCGAGCGTGCGCTACCCCTCTCCCCGACCCTCTCCCCCTCGGGGGAGAGGGAGATAGATTTCGATTCCGTCACTGAGAAGACCATCGCGGATCCCGTTGGCCCTGGCTGGGATACGCCTGAAGGAATTCCGCATCGCGCCCGCTACACCGAGGCGGATAGCGCGGGGCTCGAGCACCTCGGCACCATGCCCGGCTTCCCGCCGTTCGTTCGCGGCCCGTACTCGACCATGTACGTGCGCCAGCCGTGGACCATCCGCCAGTACGCCGGGTTCTCCACCGCCGAGGACAGCAACGCGTTCTACCGGCGCAACCTCGCCGCTGGGCAGATGGGTTTGAGCATCGCGTTCGATCTCGCCACCCACCGCGGCTACGACAGCGATCACCCGCGCGTCACCGGTGACGTCGGCATGGCGGGCGTGGCGATCGACTCCATCCTCGACATGCGGCTGCTCTTCGACGGCATCCCGCTCGACAAGATGTCCGTCTCGATGACGATGAACGGCGCGGTCCTGCCGATCCTCGCGCTCTACATCGTGGCCGCGGAAGAGCAGGGCGTGCCGCCCGAGAAGCTCTCCGGCACCATCCAGAACGACATCCTCAAAGAGTTCATGGTGCGGAACACGTACATCTACCCGCCCGCGCCCTCGATGAAGATCGTGGCCGACATCTTCGCGTTCACCGCCGAGAAGATGCCGAAGTTCAACTCGATCTCGATCTCCGGGTACCACATGCAGGAAGCCGGAGCGTCCGCTGACCTCGAGCTCGGCTACACGCTCGCCGACGGCCTCGAGTACGTCCGCACCGGCATCGCGTCGGGCCTGCCCGTCGACAACTTCGCCCCGCGCCTGAGCTTCTTCTTTGGCATCGGGATGAACTTCTTCATGGAGGTCGCCAAGCTCCGCGCCGCGCGATTGCTGTGGGCGAAGCTGATCGCGGGCTTCTCGCCGAAGAACCAGAAGAGCCTCGCCCTGCGCGCGCACTGTCAGACGTCGGGGTGGTCACTGACTGCTCAAGACGTGCACAACAACGTCATCCGCACGGTGATCGAAGCCATGGCGGCCACGCAGGGCGGGACTCAGAGCCTCCACACCAACTCGCTCGACGAGGCGCTCGCGCTGCCGACCGACTTCTCAGCGCGCATCGCCCGGAATACGCAGCTGCAGCTGCAGCTCGAGTCCGGCACCACGCGCCCCGTCGATCCCTGGGGAGGCAGCTATTACGTCGAGCGATTGACGCATGAGCTCGCGGCGCGCGCCCAGGCGCACATCGACGAGATCGAGAAGCTCGGCGGCATGGTGAAGGCCATCGAGGCCGGCGTGCCCAAGCTGCGCATCGAAGAAGCGGCGGCGCGGACGCAGGCGCGCATCGACTCAGGCCGGCAGATCATCGTGGGCGTCAACCGCTTCAAGCCCACCAACGAGGCGCCGGTGCAGGTGCTCAAGGTCGACAACGCGGCGGTGCGGAAGACCCAGATCGAGCGGCTCGAGAAGCTGCGCAGGGAGCGCGACTCAAACGCAGTCAGCCGCACCCTCGACGCGCTCACCGCCTGCGCCAAGGGGACCCCGGGAAACCTGCTCGAGCTGGCGGTCGAGGCCGCGCGCGCTCGCGCCACCGTCGGGGAGATCTCGCTGGCCCTCGAGAAGGCCTGGGGCCGCCACCAGGCGGAGACCCGCGCCATTTCCGGCGTGTACAGTGGCGAGGTGGGTGAGAGCTCGACCGCGGTGACTGGCGTGCGCACGCGCACCAAGGCGTTCCTGGACAGGGAAGGGCGCCGTCCGCGCATCCTCGTCGCGAAGATGGGCCAGGATGGGCATGACCGCGGCCAGAAGGTGATCGCGTCGGCGTTCGCGGACCTCGGGTTTGATGTGGATATCGGCCCGCTGTTCCAGACGCCCGACGAGACCGCGCAGGCGGCCGTGGAGAATGACGTGCACATCGTCGGGGCCAGCTCGTTGGCCGCCGGGCATTTGACGTTGGTACCCGCGCTCAGGGCCGCGCTGGCTGCGAGAGGAAGGCCCGATATTCTCGTGGTGGTCGGCGGGGTGATTCCTCCCGATGACTACCAGGCGCTGCGGGATGCCGGCGCGGCGGAGATCTTTGGGCCCGGGACCGTGATTGCGGATGCCGCGATTTCGCGGATTGACCGGCTCGAGAGTCGCGCATGACGGTATGCCCTCGCCCTGACCCTCTCCCCCGCGGGGAGAGGGAAACAGTTGCTTCGTTACTCGAGGTTTTTTCGTGAGAAGGGCTCGGCTCAGTCTCGAGGCGTATGAGCGTGGCGTCCTGGCTGCGGATCGCGGCGTGCTCGCGCAGGCCATCACCCTCATCGAGAGCCGCGATGAGGAAGATGGGAAGCTTGCCCAGGCGTTGCTCACCCGGCTGCTTCCGCTGACTGGAAAGGCGCGTCGCGTCGGGATCACCGGCGTGCCCGGCGTGGGGAAGAGCACCTTCATCGACGCGCTCGGCATGAAGCTGCTGGGCGAACGGCACAAGGTCGCCGTGCTCGCGATCGATCCCAGCAGCAGCATCTCGGGCGGCTCGATCCTCGGCGACAAGACGCGCATGGCCCGGCTCTCCGTCGAGCCCAACGCCTTCATCCGCCCTTCGCCCAGTGGACTGACCCCGGGCGGCATCGCCCGCCGCACCCGCGAGACCATGCTGCTGTGCGAGGCCGCCGGCTTCGACGTCGTCCTCGTCGAGACCGTCGGAGTCGGGCAGGGCGAGACCGCCGTCGCCGAGATGGTCGACTTCTTCCTCGTGCTGATGCTCCCCGGTGCGGGTGACGAGCTGCAGGGCATCAAGAAGGGCGTGCTCGAGCTCGCCGATTTGATCGCCGTGAACAAGGCAGATGGCGACGGAACCGGGCCCGCGCGCGTGGCCCTGGGAGAACTCAAGGCCGCGCTGCGCTACGTCCCGCACAAGCGCGCCGATTGGGAACCTCAGGCGATCGCCATCTCTGCGAAGACCGGCGATGGGCTCGACCCCCTCTGGAACCACGTCGAAGCGCACCGGGCAGCGCTGGAAAATTCCGGTGGGCTGGAAACGCTTCGTCACGAGCAGCAGCGCGCGTGGATGTGGGCGCTGATCACCGAGCGGCTCGAGCAGGCCTTCTGCCATCACCCCGCGGTCTCGCAGCGGCTGGCGGCCGTGGAAGCCGAAGTCCGCGCAGGCCGGATGACGCCGACCACAGCCGCCGACGAGCTGCTCGCACTATTCGGGGGCTGACTCCCCTTTTTTCCCGGGGCGGCGGGCACAGTTCCTTCGCCACTTGCCGCGCAGCGCGTACACTTCTGCGCGACGTGCCCACCCTGAGCTGTTTCTTCGCGATCTACACCGACGGCGAGGGTCTCCATGACTCGTTCCCGTCTCCCACCGGCACCGACGTGTTCCTCGGAGAGATGGGTTCGCTCACGCTCCCAGGACCTCGGGACGAACTCTTCGGACCGCACGCAAACATTTTTCAACGCGTCAAACCCAAGCGCGGCTTCCTGCTCGGCTTCCGTCGCAAGCACCGCGGCCGCGCCGAGACGTTCTTTCGCGAGGTGCGGACCGCCGTGCTGCGCGCGACGCTCGGGCTCCACGGCGTAGGGCTCGACGTGCTCCGGCTCACCCCGTTCCCGCTCCAGACGGCGAACGAGGCGCTGCCCGAAGATCTCCTCGCCGAAGATCTCTTCTCGGTCGGCTTCACCGAGATGGGCGAGCACGGGTTGCGCGCCGAGACCATCGGCCTGTCCAAGCTCGGCCAGCGGGAGATCACCTTCGAGTTCACCGACCCCGCCCTGATGGAGGAGGCCGCGCTCATGTGCGGTCACCTGGCGGACTACCTGCTCGATCACAACAAGCGGATCGCCCACGGCCAGTCGATGTCGTTCGGCTTCGATCGCATCACCTTCTTCTCCGCAGAGGGGGAAGCGGGCGGCCCCTTCCGTGGCTGGCACCCACCGCTGGTGCAGAAGCTCGTGCCCGAGGATCTCTTCCCCGGGGTCGGCGTGCTCGAGGTGCACTCGTATCCACCCGGCAACGGCGAGAAGCGCGAGGACCTCACCATTCCGCTGCGGCGCGCGCTCGAGCAGCGCACGCTCCTCGAGGAGCTCGACCTCACCGGTGACGCGCCGCACTCCACCAGCACCGCGCAGGTCAAGGGCTACATCACCCGGCTCAAGGAGCTCGCCGCCACCCGCGAGGAGTCGGCGAGCTCGAAGGACAGCGGCTGGCGGTTTCGCAACACCGCCAGCGAGTCGGGGGAGAACGGGGTGATGACGCTGGGCGATCTGGCCAGGCGCGTGCCCGAGATCGTGCGCTTCCTCGCGCTGCCGCAGGGCGTGAAGCTGACCTGGAACGAAGAAGGCGTGCTCGACGTCGATCGCACTCGCGTCGAGCTGGACGAAGAAGAGCCGCTCGACGACGCATGATCATGAGTGGCCCGTTCTTCGGTGAGCTCTACCTCCGCTCCACCCGCCCGTTTCTCTCGGGCGTCGTCACCGAGGCCGAGGCGCGCTTCCTGCGCACCAACCTGCCGCAGGAAGGCCGGCTGCTCGACCTGGGCTGCGGCCACGGGCGGCACCTGGCGCACCTCTCTGCCTTCGGCATCGATCGAGATCCGCTCTCGCTCAGCGAGGCGAACGCGCACGGGCCGGTGGTGCGCGCAGACTTCAGGGCGATCCCCTACCGCGCGGCCGTCTTCGCCGGCGCGTGGTGTTGGTACAACTCCATGGGCACCTTCGAGGACGACCAGGTCCCGCTGATCCTCGCGGAGCTGGGCCGCTGCATCGCGCCCGGCGGCACCCTCATCATTCACGGCTCCCACCCCGGTCGCGCGGTGGCCCAACCGGAAGCCGGCTTCGATGGCCCGCTCCCAGACGGCAGCCACCTCAAGGAGCGCGCCGTCTTCAACGCGCAGAAGCGGCGCGACGAAATCCACCGGCAGCTCACGCTCCCCGAGGGGCGGGTGTTGGAGGCCCCGTTCTTCATCCGGTACTATGAACTTCGAGAATGGCGCGACTTGCTGTCAGTAGCCGGGTTCGAGGTGAGCTGGTCGGTCGGCGGGATCGACGGGGCGGCGTTAGACGAAAACTCCACTGACGTGATCGTGGGAGCGACGAGAACAAGCCGATGACGACCGCAACGCCCTTCGCGCTGGCTTCGATTCCCAAGCGGGTCGAGGTGTACGAGGTCGGCCCGCGCGACGGCCTGCAGAACGAGCTGCGCACCCTGGCCACCGTGGACAAGGCCCGGCTGATCGAGGGCCTGATCAGGGCGGGGCTCAAGCGCATCGAGGTGTCCTCGTTCGTCTCTCCCCGGTGGATTCCGCAGCTCGCCGACGCGGAGAAGCTCATCGGCATGCTGCCGCAGCGCGATGACGTGATCTTCACCGCGCTGGTGCCCAACCTCAAAGGGCTCGAGCGCGCGCGGGACACCGGCCTGCACGAGGCGGCGGTGTTCCTCTCAGTCACCGAGAGCCACTCGCAGAAGAACATCAACAAGTCGGTGGCCGAGGCGATCAACACCGCGCGCGAGGTGGCCCAAGGGGCGCGCGCCGCCGGCATGCGGGTGCGCTGCTACCTCTCGACCGTGTGGGGCTGTCCGTACGAGGGGCTCACGCCGGTCTCGCGCGTGGTCGAGGTGGTGAAGCAGCTCGCGGACATCGGCTTCTACCAGCTGTCGCTGGGCGACACGATCGGGGTGGGCACGCCGGGGCAGACGGCCGAGCTCATCAGCGAGATGACGAAGATCCTGAAGATCGAGCAGATCGCGCTGCACCTGCACGACACCCGGGGCACCGCGCTCGCCAACGCGCTCATCGGGTTGACCATGGGCGTCACCACCTTCGACGCGAGCATCGGCGGGCTCGGCGGCTGCCCCTACGCACCCGGCGCCGCGGGGAACCTGGCCACCGAGGACCTCGTGTACATGCTCGACGGCATGGGGGTGGAGACGGGCATCGATCTCGACGTGCTGGTCGAGGCCGGCGAGCTCGCGCAGGAGCTGATCGGCCGGAAGCTGGCGGGGAAGTACCTGCAGGCGGCGCTGGGCGAGCGGGAGAAGGTGGCCAGCCGCGCTCGGAGTTCAGCCAGCTGAAGGCGAAGTGATCAGGTGAAGAGGCGCTTGAGCCACCCCAACACCCCGCGCGGCTGGAAGACATCGACCTCGGGATCGGTGTCCTCTTCCATCGCGCGAATCTGATTCTTCACGTTCGCCGGGGTGTCGCGGGTGGCGAACTGCGAGACGATCCGCCGCCCGGTGGACGTCTCCTGGGCGGAGATCGTCAGCAGGCACTCGTTGCTCAGCTCGAACACCAGGTCGATCGCGATCGAGCCCCGCGGCCCCGGGGGCAGGTCCTTCACCTTGAAGTTGCCCAGCCAGGTGTTCTCGCCTGCGCGCGCGGCCTCGCCCTGGAACACCGGCAGCTCGAGGGTCTTCTGGTTCTCGCGGGTGGTGACCACCTGGTACTTGCGCGTCGCCGGCAGCGAGGTGTTGCGCGAAATGATCGGGTGAAAGCGCCCCCCCGGCAGCCCGACGCCGATCGACATCGGCAACACGTCGATCAGCAGCAGGCCGGCCTTCTTGTCGAGGGCGTCGGCGAGCAGGGCGGCGCCGAGCGCGACCGCCTCCTCGGGGTTTCCCGCGGTCACCGGCTGCCGGCCGAAGAGCAGGGCGATGCGTTCCTGCACCAGCGGCGCGCGCGACTGGCCACCGACCAGCACGATCTCGTCGATCTGATCGGCGCGCAGGGTGCGGGTGCGAATGACCTCCTGGCAGAGCTCCATGGTGCGATCGACGATCGCGCGGGTGAGCTTCTCGAGCTGCGCGCGCGTGAGCGTCACGTCGAGATCGACCGGCTTGCCGTTCACCACCGCGACGAAGGGCACGTGAATGCGCGCCTCGGTCAGGTTGGAGAGCGCCATCTTCGCGCGCTCGGCCGCGTCGTAGACCCGCTGGATCGCCACCCGATCGCTGAAGATGGTGTCGGTGCGTTCCTCGAAGTCGCTCAGCAGCTGCGCGACGATCGCCGAGTCGAAGTCGATGCCCCCCAGGAAGGTGTCGCCGCCGGTGGACACGACCTCGTAGACCGACTCGGTGTACTCGAGCACCGACGCGTCGAAGGTACCGCCGCCCAGGTCGTAGACGAGCACGCGCTGCGGCTTGCGGTGCGAGTGCCCCCAGGCGAGCGCGGCGGCGGTGGGCTCGTTGACGATGCGCTCCACGTAAAAGCCCGCGAGCCTTCCCGCTTCACGCACCGCCTCGCGCTGCCGCTCCGAGTACCAGGCGGGCACGGTGATCACCGCGCGGGAGACGGGCTCGTTGAGCCGGTTCTCGGCGAGCTGCTTGAGCTCGCGCAGCAGCAAGGCCGAGAGCTCTTCCAGGCGGTACGCGCGATCACCCAGCTGCACCGCGCACTCGCCGTCTTCGGTAGGCACCACTTCGTAGGGGAACCTCCGCAGCAGCTCGCGCACGTCGGGCGAATCTGCCGGGCGGCCGATCAGCCGCTTGAAGCCGTACACCACCCACCTGGGGTTGGTGGTCAGCTGGGCCTTCGCGGCCGCGCCCACCACCAGCTGCCCCCGGGGGGTGAGCGCCACCATCGAAGGCACCAGCGCCTGGCCGTCCTTCCAGCTCAGGAGCATCGGCTTGCCGTCGCGGACGATCGCCGCGCAGGAGTTGGTGGTGCCTAAGTCGATGCCGATGATCGGCCCCGTCCGGGCGGGTTCGGGGGCGGGCTCGAAGGCGGGCGCGTGGACCTGCTTGGTGTCACCCTGCACCAGCAACCGGCCCGCGAGCTCGGAGGGGAGCGCGGCCTGCGCCTGGGAAGCGGGCGGCGGCTCTGGCGGAATCGCGTCGGGGCTGGTGTCGATCGGCCCCACGTTCTTGGGCACCGGCGGCTGGTCGGAGCGGACGTGCGGCATCGCCGCCGAGGCCGACTCGAGGAAGCGGCGGCTCACCGCGTCGAGGGTGATGAACTTGAAGCCCATCCCCGGGACGCCCTGGCCCTTGTTCCCGGTGACGTAGGTGACGACCGCCGAGGCGTAGAGCACCCGCGCGCCCGACTCGATCTTGATCTCCAGCAGCACCGAGGTGCCGGGGTTCTTCAGCGACCTCGAGCGAAGGTAGATGCCCCCGCGGGTGAGGTTGGCCCCGTACCTCGCGAGGAACTCTTCCGCGCTCGCGAAGGGCAGACGCACCGAGATGCCGATGGGCTTGTTATCGGTGGACACAACGAGGTCTGAATTAGGTCTCCCCCCTGCAAAAGGCCAGTCATTCCACGGGCGCAGGGCACTTCTCTTCAGCCCCCGAGTTGTCTAGAGGCCCAACATGCTGACTCCGAACATCCGCCTGGGTCTGACGTTCGATGACGTGCTGCTCCTGCCGGCCGAGAGCTCAGTGCTCCCGCACCAGGTCGAGCTCTTCACGAAGGTGACGCGCAACCTGCAGATTCCCATTCCGCTGCTCTCGAGCGCGATGGACACCGTCACCGAGGCGCGCATGGCCACGGCGATGGCGCAGGAAGGCGGCCTGGGCGTCATTCACAAGAGCTTCACCCCGGAGAAGCAGGCCGCCGAGGTGCTCAAGGTGAAGAAGCACGAGACGGGGATCGTGGTCGACCCCATCACCATCGGGCCCGACGCGCCGCTGTCCCGGGTGGTCGAGATGATGCGCGAGCACGGCATCAACGGCATCCCGGTGGTCGAGGGAAAGAAGCTGGTCGGCATCATCACCAGCCGCGACGTTCGCTTCGAGAAGAACCTCAACCAGCCGGTGCACCAGGTGATGACGAGGAAGCTCATCACCGCGCGGGAAGGCGTCACCCAGGAAGGCGCGATCGAGCTGCTGCACACCAACCGCATCGAGAAGCTGCTGGTGGTGAACGAAGCGGGCGAGCTGCGCGGGCTGATGACCGTGAAGGACGTGGAGAAGCGGCGCGTGTACCCGAACGCCGCGAAGGACTCGAAGCAGCGCCTGCTGGTGGCGGCCGCGGTGGGCGTGGGGGCCGATCGTGATGCCCGGGTGGACGCGCTGATCAAGGCCGGGGTGGACGTGATCGTGGTCGACACGGCGCACGGTCACTCGCGCGGCGTGATCGACTCGATTCGCGACCTGCGGAAGAACTTCAAGGGCAGCTGGGAGCTGGTCGCCGGCAACGTGGCGACCGGCGAGGCCACCAGGGCGCTGATCGACGCGGGCGTGGACGCGGTGAAGGTGGGGATCGGCCCCGGCTCCATCTGCACCACCCGCGTGGTGGCGGGCGTGGGCGTGCCGCAGGTGACGGCGATCGATGATTGCGCGCGGGCGGCGGCGGGGAGCGGGGTGCCGGTGATCGCCGACGGCGGCATCAAGTTTCCGGCGACCTCGCTAAGGCGCTGGCCGCCGGCGCGTCCTGCGCCATGGTCGGCTCGCTGCTCGCC
>VFKJ01001013.1 GCA_009885595.1 Myxococcales bacterium
AGCCCGCGAGCAACTCCTGCTCGTGCTTGCACCGGTTGATGATCTGCATGTTGTCGACGCTGATGCAGGGGATGAAGTGGTTCTTCGCGAAGAGGTAGCTGAACGACTCGAAGTCGCTGATCACCGCGTCGGGCTTGAAGTCGTCGACGAGCTCGAAGTACTTCTTCACGTTCTCGGGCCAGCCGGTGAGCGCGCCCTTGAGGTTCTCCAGCATCGTCTGCCACTTCTTCACCGAGTTGCCCTCGTACTCGAGGGTGAGGCCCCAGATCTTGTGGACGTTCTCGAAGCGCTTGGCGAGGTAGTCGCGCGCGCGCCCGGAGACGACGATGTGCACGTCGTGGTGCTTCGTGAGGTGTTCGAGCACCACGCGGGACCGCGTCGCGTGGCCCATGCCTTCGCCGACCACTCCGTAGAGGATGCGCATGGCGCCACAAGCTAGCGCACCGGGACAGAGGTAGGGTGCCGGCCCGATGGCAACCCCCCACCCCGTCGCCCGCGCTGCCCTGGCCGGCCTCGTGCTCGGAATGATCGGCGCCTCCCTCATCTTCCTGTACTCCGCGGTCGGCAACTTCCAGCGCGAGTGCGGCTTCCCCGACACCGAGGAGTGCACCTTCGAGATGGAGAACGCCCGCGAGATCGGCCGCCTGCAGGGGTTCGCGTCGATCGGCTGCGCGCTGCTGAGCGGCGGGCTCTTCCTGCTCTGGCGAAAACGCTGAATCACCTCACCTGCGCCCTCCACCCCTATGGATCCCTTCCAGCTCCCCGAACGCTTGAACCTGGCGCAGGTGTTCCTGCACGCCCAGGCCGCGCAGCACCCCACCCGGCCCGCGATCCATTTCGAGGATCAGCTGATCACCTACGGCCAGCTCGCTGACGCCTCGCACCGCGCGAACGCCGTCTACCGGGCCTCAGGTCTCGAGCTGGAGCAGCGCGTGCTCTTGATGCTCCCCGACGTGCCGCAGTTCGCCTCTGCGTGGTTTGGCGCGGTGCAGGCGGGCGGCGTGGTGAGCGCGGTCAACCCCGGCCTCAAGCCCGAGGAGGTGCAGTACTACCTGAACTACACGCGCGCGAAGGTGCTGGTGACCGACTCGACCACCGCGGCGATCGTCGACACCGTGCGCGCGCAGTGCCCACACCTGAAGGCCCTGCTGGTGGCGGGGGGAAACCCGGGCCGGCACCTCGACTACGACGCCGAGCTCTCCCGCGCCAACCCTGACGAGACCATCGCCGACACCCACCGCGACGATCCCGCGGTGTGGCTCTACACCTCGGGGTCCACCGGGTTTCCCAAGGCGGCGGTGCACAAGCAGCACGACTTCGTCTTCAACGCGCTCACCTACGGCCTGCCGATCTTGAAGTACGGCCCGCAGGACCTCTGCCTCTCGGTGCCGCGCCTCGCCTTCGGCTACGCGCTGGGCAGCAATCTCCTCTTTCCCCTGCTCGCGGGCGGCGCCACCGTGCTCTTCAAGGAGAAGCCCACCCCGGAGAAGATCTTCGAGCTGCTGAAGAGACACCGGCCCACCTTCTTCACCGCGGTGCCCACCGCGCTCAACGGCCTGTTGAACGCGCCGGGCCTGAAGGACGCCGACTTCTCCAGCCTGCGGGTGGCGATCAGCGCAGGGGAAGCGCTGCCGGCCGAGCTGTACCAACGCTGGAAGCAGCGCACCGGGGTGGAGATCCTCGACGGCATCGGCAGCGCCGAGCTGTTCCACATCTTCATCACCAACCGGCTGGGCGACGTGAAGCTCGGCTCGCTGGGCCGGGTGGTCGAGGGGTACGAGGCGAAGGTGTGCGACGACCAGGGCCAGGAGGTGCCGCGCGGCGAGGTGGGCACGCTGTGGGTGCGGGGCGACTCGATGGCGCTCGAGTACTGGCAGCAACACGAGAAGTCGAAGAGCACCTTCCGCGGCGACTGGTGCGTCTCGGCCGACAAGTTCCAGCAGAACGAAGAGGGCTACTTCTATTTCTGCGGGCGCGGCGACGACATGCTCAAGGTGAGCGGCAAGTGGCTCTCGCCGGTCGAGGTGGAGAACGTGCTCTTGCAGCACCCGGCGGTGCGGGAAGCCGCGGTGGTCTCGTTCAAGGACGCCGACGGGCTCGAGAAGCCGCGCGCGTTCGTGGCGCTCCACCCGGGCCAGGTGGCGTCTGACGAGCTGGCCGAGGCGATCAAGGCGCACGTGCGAGGCGCGCTGGAGCCGTTCAAGGCGCCCCGCCAGGTGCGCTTCCTCGAGGCGCTGCCGCGCAGCGACCGCGGCAAGGTGCTCAAGACCGAGCTGCGCGGATGAGGCTCTTCGACGAAACTCGGGAGAGGAGGCGAGCACGGGTGTCTTCTTCGCGTGCGGAGCCCCTCGGCGTTCTTCCCCTCTCCCCGACCCTCTCCCCCGCGGGGGAGAGGGAGAGAGATTCGACATGACGCTCTTCGACGCTCGACACCTCTCCTGGCCGAAGACGCGCGCGCTGGCGCAGGCGGGCGCGGTGGCGCTGCTCCCGGTGGGCAGCACCGAGGCGCACGGGCCGCACCTCCCGCTGTCGGTCGACGTGGTGATCGCCGAGGAGGTCTGCCGGCGGGTGGCCGCCCGCCTCTCCCGCGACTGCGTGGTGTTTCCCCCGGTCACCTACGCGCTCACCGACTTCGCCGCGCCCTTCCCCGGCACGGTGACGCTCAACGCCGACGTCGCCCGGCAGATGCTCACCGGCATCCTCACCGGGATCGTGGGCGGCGGCTTCCAGACGGTGGCGGTGGTCAACCACCACCTCGAGCCCGCGCACTTCCGGGTGGTGCACGACGCGGGCAAGGCGGTGAAGGGCGTGGTGGTGCCTGATCACCGGCGCGCGCCCACCGGCCCGCTGCTCGGCCACGAGTTCATGCACGGCGGCAGCCACGCGGGGCGCTACGAGACCTCGCTGATGCTGGCGGCGGCCCCGCACCTGGTCGATGTCGCGGCGATGAAGTCGCTGCCAGCGCTGGAGATCGATCTGCCCGGCGCCATCAAGGGCGGCGCGAAGAACTTTCTGGAGTGCGGGGGCGCGGACGCCTATTTCGGTGCGCCGGCCGAAGCGACCGCAGAAGAGGGCGAGCGCCTCTTCACCCTCATCACGGACGCCACCCTGGCGTCGATCGAGAGCGCGCTGTCATGATCTGGGTCGCTCCACCTCGGCCAGACGTCCGCTTCGCTTCCGTTTCCTGGGTCACTCCGCCTCGGCCAGACGTCCGCTTTGCTTCCGTCTGTCTCGCGCAGCGTTCCGCTGCTACCGGCTTCGTTCTGGCCTGTCTCGCGCAGCGTTCCGCTGCTAACGGTTCCGCTCCATGAATGAAGACGCCACGCCGGATCAGCTGCTGGGCACCGCCATCGGCGGCCTGTGCTGCTGCCTCATCGCCACCGCCGGGCTCATCGGGGTGGTGGTGTGGATGATGAGGAACAAGAGCGCGGGCCCGGTGACGCCGGGGCATCAGCCTCCGCCTCCCGGCGCGCCCTTCGCGCCTGGCGCGCAGTTCCACCTCTCGGTGATCGCGCTGGCCTTCGACGGGTTCTTCCGCGCGCAGGTCGAGGCGATGCTCACCGCGCCCAGCGCGCTGCTCGATCCCGTGGCGCTGCGGGTTGAGCTGGTGCAGCGCACCGCGCGCGCTCTCCTGGGGGTGTCGGCGCACTGGCGGCTCTTCGGGTACGGGGAGAAAGATCTCAACGAGCTCACCGCCGCGCAGGACAGCTACGCGAGCGCGTTGACCGATTTCCGCTCGCGATCAGCCGCGCCCGGAGAGGGCGGCGCGCTCAGCGTGCTCACGCTCGTCATCTGCACCCGCGGCCGCCGCCTGGGCGTCGATCGCCTCGACACCCGCATGCAGATCAACGAGCTGCTCTCCGA
>VFKJ01001214.1 GCA_009885595.1 Myxococcales bacterium
GGCGTCGTTCGGAGAAGCGAGACTTCTGGAGATTCGTCTGTCCATGAGCTTGGCTGATTTTGACATTGGCTCTCAAATTCTCCGATGCCAAGACGGGGGCATGAACCGCTGGCTCGCCCTCTTCGTCCTCCTGCTGCTGCCCCTGTCCGCTGCCGCCCAGGACGCCTTCGAGATCCAGGTCTACAGCTCCGGGACCGCGCCCCCGCTGCAGGTCGGCGGCGAGATGCACCTGAACCACTTCTTCGTGGGCTCGCTGGTGGGCGACGGCACGGAGCGCCCCACCGATCGCGTCACCCACCTCACCCTCGAGCCGCACGTGGGCATCGCCAGCTGGTGTGAAGCGGGCGGCTACTTCCTGATGGCCTTCCGCGCCGACGGCCACTTCGACTTCGCGGGCCTCAAGCTGCGCTTCAAGATCCGCTGGCCGGAGAAGCTGTGGGGCGTGCTCGGCCTCGCGCTCAACCAGGAGCTCAGCATGACCCGGCGCGACTACGAGGCCGACGAGCTCGGGTGGGAAGTGCGGCCCATCATCGACCTCGAGTGGAAGCGCCTCTACCTGGCGTTCAACCCGATCGTCTCGGTGCCGCTGGGTGCGGTCTCGGTGGTGCCCGAGCTGGCGCCTTCGCTCAAGGCGTCGGTGGCCGTGGTCGACTTCCTCAGCGTGGGCGCGGAGTACTACGCCGCCCTGGGGCCCATCAACCGCGCCGTCCCGCTGGACCAGCAGGCGCACCGGCTGTTCGGCGCGCTCGACTTCGAGTGGAAGAACGGCCGCCAGATCTACGAGCTGAACTTCGCGGTGGGTTACGGCTTCACCGGCCCCGAGAAGTGGATCGCCAAGCTCATCTTCGAGTTCGACTACGAGGCTCCATTGCTGGTCGCTCCCTGAAACCAGGCTGACGATTCTTTTCGCAAGCGCGCGCGGTTGCCGTAATCGTCACGCCATGGACCAGCAACGCTTGGCGGCAGTGGCAGCACAGTGGGCCGATGGCGATCCCGACCAGTCGACCGCGAATGAAGTGCGGGCGCTGCTCGGCCAGCAGGACTGGAAGGAGCTGGAAGAGCGCTTCGGCGCCTGCCTCGAGTTCGGCACCGCCGGCCTGCGCGGCGTGCTCGGGGGCGGCACCAACCGGATGAACCTCGCGGTGGTGCGACGCACCTCGGCGGGGCTGGCGCGCTACCTCAAGGCCACCGTGCCCGACGTCAGCAAGCGCGGGGTGGTGATCGGCCGCGATGGCCGGCGCATGAGCCTCGAGTTCGCGCGCGAGACCGCGATGGTGCTGGCCGCCGAGGGCGTGCCCGCGCACGTGTTCGAAGACCTCGCTCCCACGCCGGTCACCGCGTTCGGGCTCTCGGCCGTCGGCGCCGCCGCGGCGGTGATGGTGACCGCCAGCCACAACCCGCCCGAGTACAACGGCTACAAGGTGTACTGGGGCAACGGCGCGCAGATCGTCCCCCCGCACGACGTGGGCATCGCCCAGGCCATCGACGCGGTCGGGCCCGCGAAGAGCGTCGCGTTGATGGACGAGGCCACCGCCCGCAGCAAGGGGCTGTGGATCGACGTGCCCGCATCGGTCGAGCGCAAGTACCTCGACGCCATCCTCGCGCTGCGTCCGACCGGCAAGGCCGGCGACCTGTCGATCGTCTACACCGCGATGCACGGGGTGGGCGGGCGCTGGGTCTTAGCCGCGCTGAAGGAGGCCGGGTTCACCCGCGTCGCCCCGGTGCCGCAGCAGCAGGAGCCCGACGGCGCCTTCCCCACGGTGCGCTTCCCCAACCCCGAAGAGAAGGGCGCGATGGATCTCTCCACCGCGCTCGCCCAGCAGGTGAAGGCCGAGCTGGTGCTCGCCAACGATCCCGACGCAGATCGCCTCGCGGTGATGGCGCGCGACGCACAAGGCGCGCTGCGCATGCTGACCGGCAATGAGGTCGGCGTGCTGCTCGGCCACTTCATGCTCACCCAGGCGCCGGCGCAGAAGCCGCTGGTGATCACCACCATCGTGTCGTCGGTGCAGCTCAAGGCGATCGCCGCCGCGAAGGGCGCCCGCTTCGAAGAGACGCTCACCGGCTTCAAGTGGATCGCCAACCGCGCGATGGAGCTGCAGCCCGAGGGCTTCCAGTTCGTGATGGGGTACGAGGAAGCGCTTGGCTACACGGTGGGCGAGGTGGTGCGCGACAAGGACGGCGTCGGCGCGGCGCTGGTGCTCGCCGACATGGCGGCCTGGTGCAAGGCGCGCGGCACCACGCTCCTGGGCTACCTCGAGGAAGTGCAGCGCGAGCACGGCCTCTTCGTCGCCTCGCAGTTCAACGCCACCCTCGCGGGCACCACCGGCGCTGCCACCATCCGCGCGGTGATGGAGGCGTTCCGCAGCAAGCCCATCTCCCAGCTAGGCGCGCTGAAGGTCCTCGCCACCAACGACTACCAGGCGCAGCAGCGGCAGCAGGGCGGGGCTTCCAGCGCGCTGGCGTTGCCCAAGTCGAACGTGATCGCCTGGGAGCTGGAGGGCGGCAGCCGCGTCACCCTGCGGCCCTCCGGCACCGAGCCGAAGATCAAGGTGTACTTCGAGTGGCGGGAGTCGCTCAGCCCAGGGGAGCCGATGGCCGGTGCCCGGGCGCGCGCACAGCAGCAGCTCACCGCCCTGGAGACCGCCTTCCTCGCCCTGGCGCGTGAAAGGGGGCTGCCGTGAGAGTCATTCTGCTGTCGGTGCTCGTGGCTGGAATCGCGCACGCGCAGGACGTGAAGGTCGAAGAAGTGAAGGTGCAGCCCGCGGTGCGCGAGGACAGCGGTCAGGCGTGGAGCGCGATCGGCGCCCGCACGCTCGCTCCCGGGGAGAACCTGCTGGAAGCGTCTGCGGGCTATCCGTCGATCTCCGGCAGCTACCTGCGCGGCGTCTCCCCGGGCCTGAACGTGGGCGGGCGCCTCGCCTTCGTCTACGGCGTCGAGGGCATGTTCCGGGAGGCGGCGCCGGGCTTCAAGCTGCAAGGCCTGCTGAAGCTGCGGCTGCTCGACTCAGGGAAGGTCTCGCTCGCGCTCACTGTCGAGCCGGGCCTGCTCTATTACGGCTCGTTCCTGCAGGGCGCGCGGGTGGGGCTCACCTTGCCGGTGGGACTGCGGCTGGGCATCGCGGCCTCGAGCGCCCTCTCGGTGGCGGTGTTGGTGGAGCTGCCGATGTGGGTCGAGTTCGGAATCTTCGGCGGCTTCAACCTGCCGATCCTCACCGGCGGCGGGGTGGAGTACTTCATCACCAGCCAGCTCGCGGTGTTCGTGCGGGCGCGCATCGGGCCGACCCTTCGCACCATGCGGCCCACCGAGGTCACCTTCGACGGCTCAGTGGGCATCGCGTACCGGTTCTGAAACGGCCGAATCCGCTCAGCCCGAGAGGGTTGATCGAAATAAGCCCCCGTTCATCCCGAGCGGAGTCGAGGGCCGTACTCGAGGAGATCAGTAGAGCGAGGCGCCGCGGCCGCTCGAGCGCA
>VFKJ01000134.1 GCA_009885595.1 Myxococcales bacterium
GAAGAGCGCATCGGGCCCGAGGCGCGCTGGCTGCACTGGGGAATGACCTCGAGCGACGTACTCGACACCTCGCTGGCGTTGATCCTCCGCGACGAGGCCACCTTGATCCTCACCGGGGTGGACCGGGTGATGAAGGCGATCGAGACCCGCGCGAAGGAGCATCGCCTGACGCCGATGATGGGCCGCAGCCACGGCATTCACGCCGAGCCCATCTCGTTCGGGCACAAGCTGGCCATCTGGTACGACGAGCTGGGTCGCGGCAAGCGGCGGCTGGAACAGGCGCGCGCCACCATCTCTTACGGAATGATCAGCGGCGCGGTCGGCTCGTTCGCGCACCTGCCTCCCTCGGTGGAGACCTTCGCGATGAAGAAGCTGGGCCTCACGCCCGCGCCTTCCTCGAGCCAGATCATTCAGCGCGATCGGCACGCGGAGTACTTCACCGCCCTGGCGCTGCTGGGCTGCAGCATCGAGAAGTTCGCCGTCGAGATCCGTCACCTGCAACGCACCGAGGTGCGCGAGGTGGAAGAGAACTTCACCCCGGGGCAGAAGGGCAGCTCGGCGATGCCGCACAAGCGCAACCCGGTGCTCTCCGAGAACCTGACCGGTCTCTCCCGCCTGCTGCGCGGCTACTCGCTGGCGGCGATGGAGGACGTGGCGCTGTGGCACGAGCGCGACATCTCGCACTCGTCGGTCGAGCGGATGATCGGGCCTGACGCCACGGTGGTGGCTGACTTCATGCTCCACCGCTTCGCGGGGCTGATGGAGAACCTCAAGGTCTACCCGGAGAACATGAAGAAGAACCTCGAGCTGCTGGGCGGGGTGGTGAACTCGCAGCGGCTGCTGCTCGAGCTCGCGCGCAAGGGGATGGATCGCCAGGCCGCGTACGTGGTGGTGCAACGCAACGCGATGCGGTTCTTCGAGGAAGGCGTGAGCTTCAAGGCCGCGCTGCTGGGGGACGCTGAGCTGCTGAAGGTGATGTCGCCAGAGGAGATCGAGGCGACCTTCTCGGCTGGGTACCACCTGCGTCACACCGATCAGATCTTCGAGCGGGTCTTCGGAAAATAGCCTCCGAAGTCCGCCAGCTGTCCCCCTCTCCCCGCGGGGGAGAGGGTCGGGGAGAGGGCCTGCCGTCCTTGAGGAACGCGGTGGCTTCAAGGCTCCCGCCTTTGCCCAACTCGACCTGGCCTCTCGGCTCCCGCTTCCCTTGACTTGGTGAGCGGAGCGATGAGCAGGTCACCCGAAACCGGAGCCCGTTCCGGTTTCGGTCGCCGAGCAGCACTCAGAGCAGCTTCGCGGCCTTCAGGTTCTTCTCGAGCCGGGCGCGCACGTCGCCGACCACCAGGGGGAAGGTCGTCCCGGTGATCCGCTCGAAGGCGGTGAGGTACTTGTCGGCGAGCATCACCCGCACCTCATCGGGAATCGGCGGCGGCGTGCCCTGGCCCGAGAAGCCACGCTCGGTGATGAGCCACTGCCGCAGGTTCTCCTTGTCGAGCATCTGCTGCGGCTCGCCCTTCTGGAAACGCTCCAGCGAGCCCTCGGCCACCCAGAAGCGGCTGGAGTCAGGGGTGTGCATCTCGTCGATCACCACCAGCTCCTCGCCGATGAGGCCGAACTCGTACTTGGTGTCGACGAGCAGCATGCCCTGCGCGGCGGTCTGCTGCTGGCC
>VFKJ01000641.1 GCA_009885595.1 Myxococcales bacterium
ATGCCTTCGCGACTGACCCCGCCTCGGAGGCTTACAAGCCTCTGGCCGAGGCCTACCTCGGCATGGGCCGCTTCATGGAGGCGATGGTCGTCTGTAAGAAGGGCGTCAAGGCGCACCCAGCCCGTCCTGATCCCCGCGTCCTCCTCGCCCGCGTCTACGCGGAGCAGGGCAAGGACAAGAAGGCGATGGAGGAGCTGACCTCCGCGCTCCTGGTCTCTCCCACCGACAAGATCGCGCTGCGGATGATGGGCGCGCTGCAGATCAAGGGCGGCGACACCGCGGTCGGCAAAGAGAACCTGCTCAAGGCGTGGACCGCCGACGGCGCCGACTCCGAGACCATTGAGTTGATGGAGAAGTACGGCGTGGCGGTGCCCAAGCCGGCCGCTCCGCCCCCGCCGCCTCCGCCTCCGGTGGTGGTGGTGCAGGCGCCCGCCGTGCAGTCGCACGTGGGCGCGACCGCCACCTCGGGTCTTCAGCAGCCGGTCGCCCACCAGGCCGAGCAGCCCTCGGCCGGCGACAACGGCCACGCGCCCGCGGCCGCGGCCGTGGCCGTGCAGACCCAGCCGCGGGTGCAGAAGCGCCCGGCGCCCCGTCCTCCTCCTCCTCCTCGCTCGAACACCGGCGAGCTCTCGGGAGAGTTCAGCACCGGCTTCGAGCACTCCGAGGCGTCGAGCTCTGGGGCCCGCAGGCCGTCGCGCCCGCGCAGCAACAGCAGCAAGGCGATGTTCTTCCTCCTGCTCTTCGTGGTGCCCGTGGGCGGCGCTGCGTACTGGGGCTGGGGTCAGTACCGCGGCAAGCTGGTGCGCGAGGCGAACGCCGCCATCGCCGAGGCCACCAAGCTGGTCAAGAGCGACACCTTCAAGGGCTACGAAGAGGCGATCACCAAGGCGCAGTTCGCGCTCGACCTCGACGCCAAGGACGACACCAACCGCAACGCGCGCGGCCTGCTGGCCTACGCGTACACGGTTCGCTGGGGCGAGCACCTGCACGAAGAAGCGAACCGGGAGAACGCCGAGAAGAACATCAAGGCGGGCCTGGAGGCGAAGGAGAACTCGGCCTACCTGCACGCCGCAGAGGCGATGTACGACTACTACGACGGCAGAACGGAAGACGGGCTCAAGGCGATCGAAGAGCGCATCAAGGCCGCCGAGGCGGACAAGAAGCAGGTCTCGATCTACTACCTGACGCGCGGCATCCTGAAGATGAACAACGGTGACCTCGAGGGGTCGCGCGAGTCGCTCGAGCGCGCGCAGGCGATCGCCAACGACGATCCCCGCGTGTACATCGCGCTGGGCAACCTGAACCGCCGGCGCGGCAACGACGCCAACGCGCTCTCGGCGTTCAACGTGGCGCTCGATCGCACCCGCAAGTCGCACCCCGAAGGCCTGCTGGGCACCGCGAACCTGATCCTCGATCAGGCCGAGCCGCAGAAGGGCTACTGCCTGGCGGCCACCTACGTGAAGACGCTGCAGGGCATGGCGGACAGCGCGGCCCCCCGCCAGCTGGCGGCCAACGCCTTCGTGCGCGCGTTGATGATCAGCCGGGTGGCGCGCGACATTCCTCAGTACACGGACAAGGGGTTTCAGAAGGAGCTCGAGGACTGCACCGGCGTGAAGCCCGACGCGGCGCAGGCGGCCAAGGACGTGGACGCCGCGGAGAAGGACGGCCTGCAGCTCGACCGCAACAACCCCGAGCTGCTGCTCATTCGCGGCCGGCGCCTGGCGTACGAGGGCAAGCTGGAGGAGGCGGCCAAGCAGATTCAGCTGGCGATCGATCAGAACGCCAAGGCGTCGCACTTCCACGTGGAGCTGGCGAAGGTGCTGATGAAGAAAGAGGGCGGCGAGGCGGCCACGGAAGAGGCGCTCAAGAAGGCGCTCACCCTGGTCCCCAACAGCCCCAAGCTGCTCTCGATGCTCGGCAACGTGCAGTACCGCCAGAAGAAGATGGACGCGGCGCGCGACACGCTCGAGAAGGCGATCTCCGACACCAAGACGCGCAACCCCGAAGCGCGGTACCTGCTGGGGAAGATCTACCGCGACGACAAGAAGGACCTCGGCAAGGCGGTCGACCTGCTGAAGAAGGCCGGCGAGGAGTACTTCGCGGATCCCCCGATGGCGTCGGTGGCGTACGACGAGCTGGCTGCCACCTTCGAGCTGAAGGGCGACAAGGACAGCGCGGACGCGACCTACATGAAGGCGCTCAACGCCGACAAAGAGAACGTGGCGGCGTACTGCCACTACGCGCGCTTCCTCGGGAAGGATCCGAAGAACAAGGACAAGACGAAGTTGATCGCGTCCGAGGTGATCAAGCTCTCGCCGCGCGACGCCTGCGCGGAAGAGATGCGCGCGCTGGGTGGAACGGCGACGCCCGCTCCTCCGTGAGCCATCAGCGGTGCTGCTGGACCTGCCCGCTCCCGCGGCTTGTGTGACGTGACGTGGCGGGTTACGGGCGGCTCGACGTGAAGGTCGAACCGTTGAGTGCTCCGATTTCACCTCCAGCTGCCGCGCGGTCCTGGTCCGCCGTGGTGAGGGACTACGTGTCGCTCACCAAGCCCGGGCTCTCGGGGCTGGTGCTCTTCACCGCCGCGGGCGGGATGTGGCTGGCCGCGGGGCGCGCGCTCGACTGGAAGACCTGGCTGTTCGCGATGGTGGGCACGGCGGGCACGGTGGGCTCGGCGAACACCATCAACTGCATCCTCGAGCGCGAGTCGGACCGCTTCATGTCGCGCACCGCGAACCGGCCGCTCCCCACGCAGCGGATGGAGACGAGGCACGCGCTGGCGTTCGCGATCGTGCTGGGCGTGGTGTCGTTGCCGATGCTGGCGCTGGGGGTGAACTGGCTCACCGGGGTGCTGGGGGCGGTGGCGCTGGGCAGCTACGCGTTCGTGTACACGCCGCTGAAGTCGCGCACCTGGTGGGCGATGCTGGTGGGCGCGTTCCCCGGGGCCTTGCCGCCGCTGATGGGGTGGACCGCGGCGCGCGGGCGGATCGAGCTGCCGGGGCTGGTGCTGTTTGCGATCTTGTTTCTGTGGCAGCTGCCGCACTTCATCGCGATCGCGCTGTTCCGGAAGACGGAATACCGCGCGGCGGGGTTGACCAGCCTGGCGCTGGAGAAGGGTGACGACGTCGCCCGGCTGCACGCGGTGGGGTACCTGGCGGTGCTGTTGCCGGTGTCGCTCTTGCCGTTCTTCGTGGGGGTGGCGGGGTGGTTGTACCTGGTGGCCGCGGCGGCGCTCGGGCTGTGGTTTCTGGGGGTGGGGGTGCAGGGGTGGCGGAAGCAGCTCGGGCCCGAGTGGGCGCGGTGGTTCTTCCGCGTGTCATTGGTGTACTTGACCGGCTTGTTCGCGGCGCTCGGGCTGTCGGCGTAGCCGGGGCGGAACGGACCCGTCGCCGGCCGCCTCAGGGCTTGTCTCACCCGTTGGCTCCGACTACATGAACGGGCAGGCGGGGGACCGGCCCGTTGGCTCGAGTGATGGTGGAAAACCTCAAGAACAGGGCGGAAAGCGCGCGGCGACGGGTGTCACTGAGCGACGTTCCACGCGTGCATGGGGAGACGGCGCTGCAGAAAGTGGGCGGTCGCTGGGTCGCGGCGACGCCTGATGATCAACTGCACAGCTTCGAGGGTGCAGACGGCGTGGTGTCGGAGGTGGGGGAGCGCATCGTCGAGCTGATCGACGGCCGGCGCTCGGTGAAGGAGATCGTGCAGGTGCTCCTCGAAGAATTCGAAGTCCCGCGCGAGGTGGCGGAGTCGGACACCTTGGATTTCATTGGGCTGTTGGCTGAAAAACACGTCTTGTCGCTCTGAATCGCCGAGGGGCGGCGGGGCACGAAAGAGGGTGGCGCACATGCTTCCAGGAAACATGATGCGGTTGGTGGGTGCGGTGGCGGGCGTCGCGATGGTCTTGAGCGGGTGCGAGGGCTGCGGAGGTCCTGGCCCGGTCGACTGCACGGACACGACGATCACCTTTGAGACGCCGACGGCGGACCAGACGGTCGACTCGCCGTTTGAGGTGTCGGTCAACGTGAAGCTGCCCGATGGCGCTGCGTTCGGCATCGACTCGGCGCAGCTGAAGGTGAGCGATGGGGCGCCGATCGACGGCACGGTGAGCGGGAACCGGGCGACGTTTGCGGGCGTGACGGCGGCTCCGGGGGCGCAGACCTTGGTTGTCACCATCGCGAAGGGTTCGTGCTCGAAGAACTCTTCGGCGCAGACGATCACGGTGCGAGATGCGTGCAGCACTCCGGCAGTGGCGGCGGTGAGCTTCCCGCAGGACACGGCGGTGCCGTTGGGCGTGCTCAACCGGACTGAGCTACCGGCGGGCACGAACCTTCAGGTCAAGGTCGACGCGACCTGCGTGAGCGG
>VFKJ01000868.1 GCA_009885595.1 Myxococcales bacterium
AGACCGTCACCGTGCGAGATGGTGATCAGGCGATCTTCAACGTGGATCTCGCTCCGAAGTGAACTGCGCCCGAAGCCTCCTCTTGGGCTGCGCGCTGCTGGCCCTCGCCGGCTGCGGCGATCCACCCAGGCCGCCGGTGGCGCCCCCCGACGCTGCGGTGCCGGTGGCGCCGAAGAAGAAGAGCGTGGGGCAGCTGGAGTCGCCCGCCGGCACGGTGACCCTCGAGCGCGAGGGCAAGACGCGGCCGGCGACCGCTGAGCCGCTCTTCGGCGGCGACGTGATCGAGACGGGCGAAGACGGCTCGGCAGAGCTGCGCTTCTCCGGCGATCGGGTGGTGGAGCTGGGGCCGGAAGGGCGCTTCGAGCTCGATCTCGACGGCAACGGGGTGATGCTCAACGTCACGCGCGGCCTGGTGCTCACCCGGGTGAAGGCGAGCGCCGGCAACGAAGAGGGCGACGTGCTCTTGACCATCTCCACGCCCTTCGGCCTGACGCGCATCGGCAGGGCCGAGCTGTCGGTGAAGGTCGATGACTCGGCGGCCGACGTCGACGTGCTGCTGGGCGAGATCGAGCTGGTGGCGAAGACCGGCGAGGTGACGAAGCTGGGCGCGGGCAAGAAGGCCGTGCTGGGCGCGGCCCGCGAGCTGCCCGAGATCACCCTCTCGATCGTGATCGCCTCGACCGGCAAGGCCGAGGTGAAGGCCGCCAACGCGAAGGCCTTCGTGGCGATCAGCGCGAAGAAGCCCCCGGCGCTCAACGCCGGCGACGTGGTGCGGGTGAAGGAAGGGCGCGTCAGCCTCGCGCCCGCCGGCTCGCAGACGCGCCTGGCCCTGCTCAAGGGCGCCGAGGTGGCGATCGGGGAGACGCGCAAGGGCCCCGGCAGGGAAGCCACCGCGCTCGACGTGCGCAAGGGAGAGCTCGAGGTCTCCGCGCCGCGCGGCCAGACCACCCGGGTGGCGGTGGCGGCGGGGGTGACGCTGGTGAGCGATCTGGGCGGGCAATATTTCCTGCGGCGCACCGGCTCGGGGTTCGACGTCGACGCGCTGGCCGGCGACCTCACCATCGAGCGCGAAGGCGAGGCGCCCACCGTCGTGCCAGGGGGCCAGTCGGCGAGCGTCCCGCTCAAGGGCGCCGCGGCGGTGAAGGCGGCCACCCGCGAAGGGGTGGTGCTGCCCTCTCGCACGGGGCTCAGGGTGTTCCACACCGGGCTGCGCCAGGTCTCCGTCACCTGGGAGCAGGCGGAAGGCACCGGGGGCTACCGGGTGCAGCTCGCGCAGGATCCCGCGTTCGAGAACGTGGTCCGCGACGGCGTGGTGCACGACAGCTTCCTCACCGTGCCCGTGCCCGCCAGGGGCAGCTGGTACTGGCGGGTCTTCAAGGGCGAGGTCGAGCACGCGAAGGGCAGCGCCTCGTTCGCGCCCGAGCCGCGCTCGGCCGATCTTTCGCGGCTCAAGAACGTGGTGCCCGAGGGCGCCGAGACCACCACCATCTTCTTCCAGGACAAGGAGAAGCCGCCCGTCGTGAACTTCACCTGGGGCAAGGACGACGCCGCGGCGAAGTACGCGGTGAAGGTGTACCGCGAGGGTGAGCTGAGCACCCCGGTGGCCGAGCGCACCCTGGCCGAGAACCAGTTTGCGTTGCCGGAGAACACCCTGCTCGAGGGCAAGTACCTGTGGTCCGTCACGCCGCTCGACGCGAAGGGCGCCGAGCTCAAGGGCGGGCGCATGAACAAGCTGCACATGGTGTTCGACAACGCGGTCTCGGCGCTCTCCATCAAGAGCCCGCGCAACGGCGAGGTGGGGCGCACGCTCAACGCGGTGGGCATCGCGCCGGTGGGCAGCAGGCTCTTCATCAACGGCAAGGCGGTGCCGCTCGACGCCCAGGCCCGCTTCGACACCCAGGTCACCTCGGTCGGCGGGCGCGTCGTGTTCCGGTTGCTGCACGACGGGGCCGAGAGCTACACCGTGCGCACGGTGAAGCCGCGGTGACCGACCTCAACGATCCGCGGCCCAGCAACCCCGAGGCGCGCATGGCCATCGGGGAGATGGCCGTGAAGGCCTACGGCAAGTACTTCCTCATCAAGAAGCTCGCCGAGGGAGGCATGGCGGAGATCTTCCTCGCCAAGCAGCTCGGGGTGGAGGGCTTCGAGAAGAACGTCGTCATCAAGCGCATGCTGCCGCACCTGTCGGCCGCCTCCGACTTCGTCAGCATGTTCCTCGACGAGGCGCGGCTGGCCGCTTCGCTCACGCACTCGAACATCGTGCAGATCAGCGACCTGGGGCAGGCCGACGGTTGCTACTACATCTGCATGGAGTACCTGGCGGGCGAGGACCTCGCCACGGTGCTCCGCACGGCCAAGCGCCGCGGCCAGCCCGCGCCGGTGAACATCGTGCTGCGGGTGCTGACCGAGGCGGCCATCGGGCTCCACTTCGCGCACGAGGCGGTGGATCCCAAGGGCGTCCCCATGCGCCTGGTGCACCGCGACATCTCGCCTTCGAACATCTTCATCACCTACGGCGGCCAGGTGAAGGTGCTCGACTTCGGCATCGCCAAGGCCGAGTCGCGCGTCACCTCGACGGGCGCGGGCGTGGTGAAGGGCAAGTACCAGTACATGTCGCCCGAGCAGGCGCGCGGCGACGCGATCGATCGCCGCAGCGACATCTTCTCCCTGGGGGTCTCGCTGTACGAGGCGATCACCGGCGTGCGGCCCTTCGCGCGCGACACCGATCTGGCGGTGCTCAAGGCGGTGCTCGGCGGGGAGTGCCAGCCGCTGCGCGCGCTGCGGCCGGATCTCCCGCTCGAGGTGGAGCAGATCGTCGTCAAGGCGATGGCCCAGGAAGCCGAGCACCGCTACCCCACCGCGCTCGCCTTCGCGCAGGACATCGAGCGCTTCGTGGGCGCCACCACCTCGGCTTCGGGTGGACAGGCGCTCACCCAGTTCATGACCGGCTTCTTCGGGCCCGAGCGGGTGAAGTCGAAGATGCGCATCGAGTCGCTCGACGAGCTCGCCAGTCGCGGCGTCGACATTCCCGGGCGCGTCAACCCGCTGGGCCCGAAGACGGCGGTGGAAGAGGCGCGCACCGAGGCGGTGCCAATTCGCCACGCGGCCGACGAGCGCACCAACGCCATCGGCGTGCCGCTGACCGTTCGCTCGGCGCAGTCACGACTCAAGCTGCTGATGGCCGCGGCGCTGGTGGCGGGCATCGGGGGAACGGTGGTGGCGATGAAGGTGCTCAGCCCCACGCCCGAGCCTGCCCTGGTGCCTCCGGTGGTGGTGCCTCCGGTGGCGGTCGACGCGGGCGCAGCCGTGGCGGAGCTCGATGCGGGGGTTCCTGAGGTCGACGCCGGGGTGGTGGCGGTCAAGCGGGACCCTCCGATCAAGCTCAGCACCGCGATGGTGAGCAGGGGCATCTCGCAGTCGAAGGGGCGCTTTCAGAAGTGCTTCAAGGAGAACAAG
>VFKJ01000230.1 GCA_009885595.1 Myxococcales bacterium
TGGAGGAATCGTATGAACCCAATTGCTTTGCTCTTTTTACTATTTTTTGTTTCTTCTATTGTTCAAGCAGAGACCTACGACCGGAATACTAATTCAGACTGTGGGGGAGAGGGAGGCGTCAGGCGTCAGTACATCTTCCTGAGCCGCGCGGCGAAGAACCCGTCGAGCCCTTCCGGGCCGGGCAAGGTGCGCAGGTGCCCCTGCCAGGTGGGCAACGCAGCCAGTCCACGCGGAGGCTCGGTGGTGAAGTCGGGGTGCGAGCGCAGGAACATCTCGATCTGATCCGGCCCCTCGGCGGTGTCGGTGCTGCACACCGCGAACACCAGCAGCCCGCCCGGCTTGAGCACCAGCGAGCATTGCTCGAGGATCTCCCGCTGCAGGTGCGCGAGCTCGGCGATGTCGGCCTCCTTGCGGCGGTACTTCAGCTCCGGGTGACGGCGCAGCGTGCCCAGGCCCGAACACGGCGCGTCGATCAAGATGGCGTCGAACTCACCCAGCGACTCCGGCAGCGGCTTCGAGGCGTCGGCGCGCACCAGGGTGAGGCGCTGTCGCAGCCCCAGCCGCTTGGCCTCGCTCTCGATCTTCGGCAGCTTGTTCGCGTGCACGTCGAGGGCGACGACCTCGCTGCTCTGCGCCAGGTGACACGCCTTGCCTCCGGGAGCCGCGCAGGCGTCGAGCACCCGCGCGTTGGCGGGAAGCTGCGCGAACACGGTCACCAGCTGCGCCGCTTCGTCCTGCACCTGCCAGAGGCCCTCCCGGTAGCCGTAGAGCTCCTCCACCCGGCCCGGGGACTCGAGCACGATGCCCACCGGAGAGAGCGCAGCCGGCCGGCACCCCACCCCCGCCTCGGTGAGCTGGGCCAGCAGCTCGTCACGGGTGAGCTTCGCGGTGTTGGCGCGAATGGCGATGCTCGGCGCGTCGTTGTCGGCGTGCAGCATCACGCTGGCGCGCTCGGGACCGAATTGGCGAATCCACCGCTTCACCAGCCACGGCGGGTGGCTGGTGTCGTAGACGAGCCGGCCGATCTCATCGCCTTCGGCTTTCGGCAGCTCGGGCAGGGCCGAGGCCTTGCGGAGGATGGCGTTGACGAAGCCCGCCGCGCGCTCCAGCCCCACGGCCTTGAGCGCATCGACGGTGTCGCCCACCGCTGCGTGCTTGGGCACGCGCATGAAGAACAGCTGGTAGATGCCCAGCCGCAGGGCGGCGAGCACGCGATCTTCGATGGTGGCCAGCGATCGATCCGCGAAGCGCGCCAGCACCGAGTCGATGGTGAGCAGGCGCCGCGTGGTGCCGTAGCAGAGCTCGGTGACCAGGCCCGCGTCGCGAGGATCCTTCAAGGTGAGCTCGTCGAGCACCGAGTCGAGCACCACGTTCAAGTACGCGTCGGTGGCGGCCACGCGCGCGAGCACCTGGATGGCAGCGGTGCGCGCCGTCGCGGGCCCCCTTCTCGGGGCAGCGCGGGGCGGCGGGGGATTCTTCGGGGGCGCGGTCTTCTTCACGTGTCGAGCTTCGCCATCTGCGCCACCAACATCGGGTCGCTCACCTTCGTGCCAGCCATGAGCGTGAGCAGTACGCCTTCGATCGTCTCCTTGAAAGCGGCTTCCACCGGAGCGCCCCGCTGCAGCCCGGTCCACGTCTGGCGCGCCCAGTGGGCGAGCCCTTGCGCGGTCTCCTGGCCCTTGAGCCGTCGCTTGATGCGATCACGAACCTGCGTGCGGGTGAGCGTGTGGATGGCGACCGCCTTCTCCACTTTCTTCGCGGAGGGAGCGCCGCGGCCGATCGTCTTGCCCAGCGCGGGAGCGACCGCCCGGGCCGCCGTGGCCGGCTTGCGACCGATGCTCTTGCCGCGGGTGGGCGTGACCTTCTCCTCGTCCTCTTCTGCTTCGTCCGGCTTCCGCGGGACCGGCTTGCCTTCCGGCATCAA
>VFKJ01000809.1 GCA_009885595.1 Myxococcales bacterium
CGAACGTGAGCCGAACAGGCGGATTCCCATCGTGGTGTTGTCCGCCCTCGATGACGAGGTGTCGCGCCAGGCGGGGCTGGGCGCGGGGGCTGATGCGTATTTGGTGAAGTCGGTGATTGATGGGCCGGCGCTGCTCGCGGCGCTGAAGCGGGCTGGGTTGCCGCTGGGGTAGGCCCCGGCTAGGGCTGAAAGACCATCGCCCGCTGCAGGTGCGTCTTCACCCGCGCGGCCAACTCCTCGGGCTCGAAGGGCTTGCGCAGGAAATCATCGCCGCCCACCTGCAACCCGCGGCTGCGCTCTTCGATGCTGCAGGCCGCCGAGAGGAAGAGAATCGGAATGCGCCGGAAGTCGGTCTTCCCGCGGATCTTCTCGCAGAGCTCGAACCCATCCATCCCCGGCATGCGCACGTCGAGCACGATCAGATCAGGCCGCATCTGGTCGAGCACCTCGAGCGCCTCGGGTCCCGACTCGGCGTCGATCACCCGGTGTCCTTCGCCCTTGAGCACGCTCTCCACCGCCATCCGACCCACCCGGCTGTCGTCGACGATCAACACCGTCGCGTTCCTCGGCGTGAGCTGCACCGCGCGCGTCGGCAGCTCCGAAGGCATCACGGTCGAGAGCACCGAGGTCGGCGCCGAGAGCGCCACGTGGGAGGCCGAGCCGGGCGCCTGCCGCTCGATCGACAGCCCTTTCGCCACCTCGGCGATCCGACGCTCGTCCGATTCATCGGCGAGCGCGAGCATGTCGCGGGTGCGCTGAATGTCGGCGGCGAAGTTTCCCTCCATCCACGCCGCGCGCTCCGACTCGTCGAACCACGAGGTGGCCTGCTCGATCGCCTTGGCCATCTCGCGGCCGTTGGGGAACCGGCGCGACTTGTCCTTCTCCAGTGCGCGCAGCACCACCGCGGCGAGCGCTTCGGGGATCTCGGAATTGAACGTGCGCGGCGGAGGCGGCGCGTCGTTGAGCACCTTGTACATCGTGGCCGTCGGCTCGTCGGCCTGGAACACCCGGCGCCCCGTGAGCAGCTCGTACAGCACCGCGCCGATGGCGAAGAGGTCGCTCTCGCCGCTCAGGTCTTCTCCGCGAATCTGCTCGGGAGACATGTAGCCGCTGCTGCCCTTCACCATGCCCGCCGCCGTCGAGTTGAGGCTGCCCTTCGCCTTGGCGATGCCGAAGTCGATCAGCTTGGTGGTGCCCGAGTACGTCATCATGATGTTCCGCAGCGAGAGGTCGCGGTGGATGACGGGCAGCGGGCGCCCCGCAGGGCTCTTGAAGTGGTGGGCGTAGTGGAGCGCCAGGCACGCATCGCGCACCACGCCCGCGGAGAAACCGATGGGCAACACGCCGCCCTGCTTGCGCGCGAGGCGGTTGATGCGGCTGAGGTCCTGGCCCTCGATGAACTCCATCGCCATGAAGAAGTCGTTGCCGGCCTCACCCAGCTCGAAGACCTGGCCGATGTTCGAGTGCGAGAGCGCCGCCGAGATGCGCGCCTCGTCGAGGAACATGGCGATGAAGTCATCCTGCGCGCGGAACTGCGGGAGGATTCGCTTCAGCGCGACGAACTTCCGGAAGCCGCCCGGTCCGGTGAAGTAGGCGAGGAACAGCTCGGCCATCCCTCCCACCGAGAGCGGCGTGAGGATCTCGTAGCGGCCAAGTCGTTCACGGGGGGACGAGCTCACGGTCGGCGCAGCATAGCTGTGTCGCCCTGACGGAGATCAAGCGCACCGCACCACCACGCCCGTGATGTTGTCGTGGCTGCCCGCCTCGAAGGCCGCGCTCACCAGGTCCCGGCAGGCCGACTCGGGGTCGAGCTCGAGCCCTTCCTGCAGGCGCGGCTCGGCGAGCGGATCGTACAGGCCGTCGCTGCACAGCAGGTACACGTCGCCGCGCTCGAGCTCGAAGGTGGCGACGTCGGCGGTGCAGTGGCCCTCCAGCCCCAGCGCGCGGGTGATCTGGCTCTTCCACTGAAAGTTCGCGCGCTCGCCCGCGAGGCCGGCCGCCTCCATCTCGGCCCACACCGAGTGATCGCGGGTCAGCGCGATGACCACGCCCTCGCGCAGCCGGTAGATGCGGCTGTCTCCGCAGTGCATCACGGTGAGCCTTCCGCCGCGCAGCAGCGCCGCCACCTCGCCGCCCTCGGTCGGATGGACGTACTTGTAAAATGAGTTGCCGGTTCGGCGAAGACGGTGGAGCGTGGTCGTCCCGATAAAGGGGAAAGCCTTCCCACACCTCTCCAGGAGCTCACATGTCGCGCATCTCAGACCGTTCGAAGGTGGCACCGAAGCTCGTCGCTCCGAAGGCGGCCGCGGCGGTGAAGGCGGCGAAGGCAGGGCTCAGGGCCGCTGGGAAGTTCGGCGCCGACGAGATGTCGACGGGCCGCACGGGGCGCCTGCAGCAGGCCGCCAAGAAGGCCCTCACGGGGCTGGGGAAGATCGACCTCGGCCGCATCCTCACCAACTTCTCCGCGGCCAAGCACGTCAAGGGCGCAGTGCAGGACGTGCTCAAGATGGTGCGCTTCGCCGGGCCGCTGCCCGCGGACCAGGCGCCGCACCTGGGGCCCAACGGCAAGATGGTCGCGCCCAACGGTCACGAGCTGATCCGCGTGCGGCTCGACGACGGCAAGGGCCCCATCTCCGGGCAGTCGCAGTACGCGCTGGTCGACCCGCAGACGAACGAGTTCTACGTGCAGAACAACGCGGGCGGCTTCCTGCACCCGACCACCTACAACGGGCCGCTGAGCCTGCCCCCGAGCGCGCGGTTCGAAGGCGCGCCCTTCTCCCCCGCAGAGCTGCACAACTTCGAGCAGATCGCCAACGGCAAGCCGGCGCCCGTTCCGCACCTCCCGCTGCCGAAGCCGCCGCTGGTCCCGGGCCTGCCGACCTTCCCCTTCCCCCAGCTGCCCGGCTTGAACCGCTTCAAGCTCACGCTCGAGCGCCACCTCAAGGCCGGCGACCTCGAGTTCAACCACGCCGCCCCGAAGCCCGCGGACATCCGCTCGCAGACGGTGATCAAGACCGAGCACCCGTACACGTACACGGCGGTGGTGCTCAAGAGCGACCCCACGCACGTCATCATCAAGCGCGAGCTGACGGGCGGCATCGTGATGTCCAAGCCGGGTAGCGAGACGTACTCGCAGCCCATCTCGGTGATGCCGTACTTCTTCATCGACTGAGGGCTACAGCGACTTCCCCTGGGTGGCCATCACCCGCGCCAGCTCCGCGTCGAGGGCGCGCTTCTCTTCGTCGTCGCGCTCGAGCGCCGCCTCGATTCGATTGCCCTCAGGGAGTTCGTTCAGCGTTTCGTTTCATCACGCCTCCCGACCCAGCGCTCGAACTCCGAAGGCCTGAGGCCGTACCGGTGGAAGGTCCCCTCATTGAGGGCGCTCAGTTCCCGGAGCGCCGCGGCCTGCAAGCGCGGGAGGTCGCCAGCCATCGCATGTGGTTCGGCGAGTGCCGCGACGCGCGCCGCGACTTCGTTGGCTGGGGTCAGCTCCTGCACGGCCGCGCGGACGATCGCCCTGAGCGCGTCCCGGTACTTGAGGCGGAACGGGTCGGGTTCACCCAGCGACTTGACGATTGCCCGGTAACGCTCCGCCGAGCGTTGGTAGGCCCAGAGGTAGACGTCGCGTAGCGCCTCGACCCGGCGAAGCTCGTACAGCCCCAAAGTCGCGGAGGTGTACGCCTCGCGAGGCAGATCGACGAAGGAGAGTGGCTGAAGGTTGTGCTGCAGCAGAGGGAGGTTCGCTGCGAGCCGGGAGGTCCGCTTGTTCACGTCAGCGAACGGCTGAAGGTACGGAACATGAACGAGGACGAAGAAGGACTGCTCGAAGGGGTCCTCGATCGCGGCCGCCGTGGCCAGGAGCTGAACGAAGAGCTCCTCGATTTGCTGCGGCACGGCGAGCGGCAAGTACGTGCTGTCCCGTATTCCGACGGGCATTCGCCGCAGCCGCCCCTCGTCCTCGGGGTTGGCCAAGAGGTTCTCGGCCAACATTCCATGGAGCGCACGCAGCGCGCGCGGCTCGAGCCTGAGCACCGCGGCCTCCCCCACCAGGTACTCGATCGCCTGCTTGTGATTGAGCAGCATCTGGGTCTCGAGGGCCTGATGACCGGAGGGAACCTCGCGCTCGCGAAAGAGCCGCTCGGTGTCGAGCAGCGAGTAGGTGTTCCCTTCCAGTCGGCTCGAGTTCCACGACAGGTCGATCAGCAGTCTCTCGAGGATGTGGCGGGCCCACGTGCCCGCGGGCTGGTTCGCGTCGGGCGTGGCTCCCAATTCGCGAAGATGAAGACGGTCCTGTTCGCGCAGGTAGAAGGAGGTGTTGGGCTGATAGGCGTCGAGGAACGATCTCTCGTAGCTGCAAGGCGCGCGCTGATGGATAGGTCTGCTGATCAGCGCGACAACCTCAGCGCCCTCGCGCGAGAAGACGCCTGCCGGGGACTGTGGAGCCACGCCCGCGGACGCTCGACCTGGAAAGTAGTGGCTCGCCCGCGTCTGCCCCCTCCGATGCAGGTCCCCGCGTTCCTCGAGGGCCTTCAACACCCTCCGGAACTTCCAGGGTGGATCCCCCTGACGGCGGGCGAGCTTCTGGAGCGCCGCCCGCGAGAGCCCCTCGGGGTGGTTCTGGAGGACTGCGAGGATGGAGGCTTCGAGGCTCACGTTCCTATCTTGAATCAGTTCGAATTGGTTTCAAACTTGTTTGAAACAAGTTTGAAACAAGTTTCAAACTTAGAGTCCTCGAGACCGCTTGCTTCGCTTCTTCGACGGCCGCGGCAGGTGCCGCAG
>VFKJ01000993.1 GCA_009885595.1 Myxococcales bacterium
GTGGTCGATCTGCAGATGGCGCGGCTGATGAAGCTGGCGGCGGACAAGCGCATCACGCTCGAGCTGACGGCGAAGGGGCGCGAGTTCCTGGCGGCCGAGGGCTACGACCCCGTCTACGGGGCGCGGCCGCTGAAGCGGGCGATCCAGAAGCACGTGCAGGATCCGCTGGCCCTCAAGCTGCTCGGCGGCGAGTTCGTGCCGGGCGATCACGTGAAGCTCGACGCCACCGCGTCAGGCCTGAAGCTGACCGTGCAGCCCCGCGCCTAACTCTTCGGCGCTCCCTCTCCCCCGCGGGGGAGAGGGTCGGGGACAGGGCTGACGGGCGCCTTTCCCTCAGCCGCGGCGAGGAACTCGGCGTACTCCGCCTTCCGCTTCTCAGCGATGAGGTTGGCCTCCACCTGCGAGACCTCCGCATCAGCCCGCCCGAGCATCACCGCGCGCACGGTGATCACCATCCCGATGAACAAGGTCACCCCGCGCGCGAGCAACGCCCCGGTGTCCTCGAGCAAATAATCAAACCCGTTGATGGCGGTGACGAGCAGCACCGAGAACACCTCCCCCGAGAGGGCCGCGCTGAGCGCAAACCGGCTCGGCTTCACCTCGGTGAACCGCCCCATCACGTAACCAAACAGCGGCAGCACGCCGATCAGCCACAGCCGGTCGAACACCCACCTGAAGACGAGCGCGCCCGCCTCGCTCTCGATCGGCCCCAACCGCTCGCCGATCCGCGCCGAGGCGCCGACCGAGAAGATGCTCCCGAGAATGAAGGCGACCACGCCCAGGCCGACGTGCAGCACCGCCTTGCGAGAGCTCGCCTCCGCCCGCGCGTAGGCTGAAGGCACCTTCTGGGTCTCAGTCGTCATCGGTGCCTCCTTCCCGCGGACCGACACCATAGAAGACCTCATCCAGACACAGGCCGTGCGCGGGAGCGGTCGGGCCGGCTTTGGTGCGATCACGGCCCTCCAGCACCTCCTTGATCCATGTAGGCGGGTGTCGGCCCCGGCCGACGTCGACCAGCGTGCCGACCAGGTTGCGCACCATGTGTTTGAGGAAGGCGGTGCCTTCGACCACGAAGGTGAGCTCGTCTCCGGCGGCCCCCGACACCTCGACGCGGGAGAGCTTGCGGGTGGCATGCGCCGCCTGGCAGTCGGACGCGCGAAAGGCCGAATAGTCGTGGCGCCCCAGCAGGTGCTTCGAGCCCTCGATCATCGCCGCGAGGTTGAGCGGCTGGAAGATCTCCCAATGCGTCAACCGCCGCAGCGGCGTGCGGGACCGTTTGTTGCTGACGAGATAGCGGTACCGCTTGCCGTCACTCCACCGGCGCGGATCGAAGTCGTCGCGCACCTCTTCCGCCCTCACCACCGCGATGTCCTCAGGAAGCAGGGAGTTGAGGCCCATCCAGTACGCCTTCAGCGGAAGCTGACGCGGTGAATCAAACGCCACCACCTGGCCGCGCGCGTGGACGCCCGAGTCGGTTCGCCCCGCCGCGACGAGGGTGACCGGCGCACCCACCAACTGCTGGACCGCGCGCTGCACCCGGCCCTGCACCGAGGGGCCGTTGTCCTGAATCTGCCACCCCACGTAGTTCGTCCCGTCGTACTCGAGCACCAACTTCACGCGGGGCATTCCCGTGACTATCCCACATGGAACTCGCTTCCGGGGTGCGTTGTCATAGGGCGCAGATGCCACCCGACGTCCTTCTCGTTCTCGCCAGCAGCGGAATCACCCTCGTGGCGTCGCTCCTGTTTTTCGTGAGCGAGGACACCGCCCCGGTCGAACGGGAGACGCCGCCGGTGGCGTTCTGCCTGCCGCCCGCGCGCAAGAAGGCGCCTCCGCCGCTGCCGGTGATGCCGGAGTGCGCGGTCAACCTCTCGAACGCAGTGCTGCACAGCGTGATGACGCTCAGGCCCCAGGGCGATGAGTGGGTGGTGACGCTCGACACCGTGCCGATGGCCGACATGCCGGCGCTGCAGGTGGGCGAACACGGCGACGGGGTGGGCTCAGTTCACGATCTGCGCTGGCACGGCAAGGCGGGCGTGGCGCGCGCGACCCGGCGAACGTGGAAGCAGAAGCCCGGGCAGGCGTAGAGGGCGAACTAGCGGTACTTGATGAAGCCGCCGAGCACGTCGCGCACAAGCGAGTTCACCGTGATGCCGTTGCGCTTGGCGATCGCGGTCAGCTGATCCATCACCCCGCCCGGAAGGTTCAGGGTGAGCGAGCGCTCGGGGCCCAGCTTCTGCGGCGCCTGATCTTCGA
>VFKJ01000382.1 GCA_009885595.1 Myxococcales bacterium
GGCTGCTGTCGAAGACGCGCGGCAACATCGCGAAGGCGGCGCGGGACGCGGGGCTCGATCGAAAGCACCTGTACTCGCTGTTGCACAAGTACGGGCTGGTCGAGGCCAAAGAGGAGTAGGCCCTCTCCCCGACCCTCTCCCCCGCGGGGAGAGGGAGACTATTTGCGCGGCAGGTTGCGGTTGCGCAGCTGCAGGTAGCGCTCGCTGGCGGCGAAGCGCACCAGCTCCATCATCTCGCTGGGCAGCGCCTTCTTCGCGCGCAGGCTGGCGATCGCCGGCGCGATGCCGCCGCAGACGACCAGCCCCGCGCGATTGGCCGAATGACGCGCGCCCTCGGTGAGGGCGCCGAGATCGAGGCGGGTGCCCACCGCCTTCACCAGCTGCCGCAGCCGCTCCCACGCGCGCGCGGGCACCGCGTCGCGGAAGAGCCTGGTCTCGGCCGGGGAAGCGCGGCCCTCCCCCACCTGCGAGACCAGCACCAGGCCGCGCAGCACCTGCTCGCGGCGCAGGCTGCGCAGGGCCATCAACTCCGGCTGCAGGGTGAAGAGCGCGCGCCCCGCGAAGAAGCGCAGCTCTGCGTCGCTCACGTCCTTCTTCACCGCCAGCTTGCCCACCAGCAGCCGGGGCTGGGTGGTGAAGACCAGCGACAGCGGCGGCCCGGGCTCGTCGCTCAGGTACACGTCAGGCGAACGCACCCCCAGAATGCGAACCGCCGCGAGCAGCGCATCGGCCACCGCGCGCGCGCCCTTGCCCGCATCGAGGTGGAACTCGTCGTCGGTGCCCGCGTCCTTCCCGCGCGCCGGGTTGAGCCGGCACAGCGCGGTGCCCACCAGGCTGAGCAGCTCGCCGCCTTCGCCGCGCAGCGCGGGGTGCTTGAGGCCCGCGCGATCCTGCGCGTTGAGGATGAGCCGGGGCGCGCGCGGGGCGGCGTGGGGGTCGCCTTCCAGCGCGCGGGCGATCTCCAGCATCAGCGAAGAGCGCGCGGCGTCGTTGGCGGTGTCGAAGTGCTCGGCCAGCAGGCGGTAGCCGTCGGCCTCGATGGGGTTCGCGCGCACGCGCTCGAACAAGGCCTCGCGCTCGGCGCTCAGCGCGCGCGCGGGCGAAGGACCGAAGGAAGGCGGCACCGGCACCGAGGGATCGCCGAGCTCGACGCGGAGCTCCGCGGTCTTGCGCTCCGGCGCCACTTCTTCGGGCGCAGCGCGGGGGACCGGCCCGCGGCGCCGCTCTTCCTCCTGCGGAACCTCGACGTCGGCCGAGGAGATCTCCTCGGGCTCGGCGGGCGGCCCGGGGATGGGGGTGGCTTCGTCCTCGTCCTCGATCGGCAGCTCGCCGGTGGGCTCGACCGGATCTGCTTCCTCTTCTTCGTACGAGGGGCGCGAGTCGTCGAGGTCGGGCACCGGCGGGCCCGGCCGCGTGGGCACCAGCAGCGGCTCGGTGGAAAGGCCGCTCAGCTGCCGCGCCACCCGGGGGGCGATGCGAACGTGGTCCGTCGACTTCTGCTGGGGCTCCACCCGGGCCCCCAGCTTCACCGCCAGCTTCTCGAAGGCCTCCTGCTGCGCGAAGGAGAGCGCCACCTGCGGCGCCTTCTGCTTGAGCGCGCGGCGCGGGGGAATGACCAGCGGCCCGCCAGGGAGCACAGGCGCTTTGACCGGAGAGGGCCGTGGCGGCAGCGGGGTGGGCGCGTCAGGCTCGAGCTGCTCGCGGATCTTCTCGGCGCGCGTCTCGAAGGTCAGGGCGCGGGCCTCGTCACCCAGGTGCTCGCGCACGAAGGCGCCCAGGCGCTGCCACAGCCGCAGCCGCTGGAGAGGATCGTCGGTGGCGGTGGCCGCGTGCTCGAGCGCCCAGGCCGCTTCGGCCTCCCGCTGCCCCATCCCGATCAGCCGCTCCGCGTAGGCGAGCCAGGCTTCCCGGTGCCCGGGCTCGGCGCGCACCGCGTTCTTGAGGGCCTCCAGCGCGTCGGCGGAGCGACCGGCGCGCTCGAGCAGGGTCACCAGCTCCATCCGCCACAGCCGGGGCCGGGCGCCCCGGGGCTCCCGCGCGAGCGCGTCGAGGAGCAGCCGCTCGAGGGCGGCCTCGTCACCGGCGGCGCGCGTCAACGCCAGCAGTCGCGCCGAGGCCTCTTCGTCACCGGGCAGCTCACAGAGCACCTCGGCCCAGCTGGCGCGGGACAACCTGGCGTCGCGCGCCGGTGAGTCCGCCAGGCGCGCGAGGCGGCGGTAGAGATCGCCGCGGCCCGCCGTGCGCTTCTGCTGCCGCCCGAGGGTCGCCTCGAGCTGGCGAATGGGGCCTGAGTCGCCCTGCATGGCCGCCAGCTCGGCCAGCCCCGCGGCGGCCTCGGGCTGCCAGGGGGAGATCTTCAGCGCGGCCTCGAAGTCGCCGCGCGCGGCCGCCACCTCGCGGCGGGTGAGCGCCTCTTCGGCCCGCAGCACCAGCGCGCGCGCGCGCTCCACCGGGGCCTGGGCCTGCTTCACGCCGGCGTCGAGCGCTTCGCGCACCCCGGTCTTGTCCTTCTGCGCGTTCAAGAGCCGCACCTGCTCGGAGACGGCGCGGGTGTCTCCGGTCGCGGCCGCCACCTCGGCCCACGCGCGGGCAGCGCCTTCGCGATCGTCGAGCTCCGACTCGAGCAGCTCGGCGAGCTTCTCCGCCCACCCCGCCCGCTCGGACTTCACCGTCGTGCGGTTGAGGGTGTCTCGATAGAAGCCGGCCAGCTCGCGCCAGGCGCCGCGCTGGATGAAGTGGGCCTCGAGCTTCTGCGCCGCGCGGGGGTCAGGCCCTTCGCGCACGGCGGCGGCGAGAATGGCGGCCGCCTCGGGCTTTCTCCCCACCGCTTCGGCCGCCTGCGCCACCGCCATCAGCTCGAGCTGGGTGCTGTGACGCCTTGGGGTGGGGGTGTTCGCCACCGGAGGGGTCTGCTCACCCGAGGTCGAGGTGACGCTGGGCACGAGCGGCGTGGTGTCGACGCTGTTGACGGTGCGATCGCCCGAGTCGGTGTCCTGGGAGAGGCCCAGCTCGTCCACGAGCGACTGCGCCGACGCGCGCTGGCCGACGCGCTCGCCCAGGCTGAGCAC
>VFKJ01000907.1 GCA_009885595.1 Myxococcales bacterium
CACGGAGGTCAACGGCTGGTCGTGCGGCTGCTCTTCGGGCAGCGGCGGCGGTTCGGGCGGCTGGTTGCTGGCGCTCTTGGGCGGCTGGGCTGTGGCTCGGCGCCGCCGCGCGCGTGGGGTGCTGCTGGCGGTGCTGCTGGTGGTGCCTCTGGCGGCGCAGGCCAAGCCGGCGAAGGCCACCGCCAAGAAGAAGCCCACCGTCTCCGCACCTGCCCCGGTGGTGGCGCCTGAGCCGCCGCCTCCGGCGCCCGTGGCTGCGCCCGCCCCCCCTCCGGCCGCGCCGGGGCTGCCGACGCTGGCGGCGCTCGACGTGGTGGTGACGGTGCCCAACGAGAAGCTCGACGCGGCTTCCTTCAGCGAGATCCTCGCGACGGCGGCTGATCAATCGAAGCTCTTCCGCGTCACCTCGGCGCAGGACCTCGCTACGGTCATCGGCGTCGAGCGGCAGAAGCAGCTGCTGGGCTGCAGCGACGACACCGGCTGCCTGGTGGAGTTGGCCAACGCCCTGGGCGCCCGGTACGTGCTGCAGGGCTCGGTGGGCAAAGTGGGCAACACCTACCTCGTCTCGGTGCGGCTCATCGACTCCGGGCGCTCGCGCGCGGTGGGCCGCGGCCAGGCGCAGACGTCTGATCCGAACCTGCTCCTCAACCTGGTGTGGAAGGCGACGCAGCAGACGCTCGACAGCTGGGGCACCACCCTCCCGCCAGGGGAAGCCACACGGGTCGCCGCGCGCCCGCAGCTCGAGCCGGCCGTGGCCACCGCGCCTTCGACGTGGAAGCTGGGGGTGATGGCCTCGGCCGTGGGCAGCTACCAACCCCTGGCCGCTTCCGGAAGCCGGGCGAGCGTGGGCGCCGAGGTGGCGGCGACGTTGCGGCTGGGCCGGTTCGATCTCGGCGCGGGGGTGGTGATCAGCCCCACGCCCGGCGCGCGCATCTCGGCCACCTTCGCGCTCTTTCACGGCGACAACCGCCTCTCGGTGGGCCTGCGCGGCACCTACTTCCCCGGCGCGGGGGTCTTCGGCGGTGGGGCGGTGGTGGAATATGAGCGGGCGCTGGGAGACATCTTCGCCCTGCGCGCGCACGTGGCGGGCGAGGCCTACGCCAGCCAACAGGGGCCGGTGATCGCGCTGCTCGGTGGGGTGGGCGCGGCCGCCCGCTTCTGACCCGCTCTCACCAGCTCCCGGATGGGCGCGGGTGTGGCGTCGAGAGCGGGTGCGCCCTCAGTTCTTCTGCTCGTACTCCACGGACAGCACCATTCCCTGGATCCGCTCAGCCGCCCGCTTCAGGGCGATGGCGTTCGAGGTCTCCGTCGCCCCGCCGGGGTCCGGGGAGCGATCGAGCAACGTCTGGTAGAGCAGCACCGACCACCCGTCTGGCGTGAGCGCGCCCCGCCGGGCCTCGAACTCGCCCGAGAGCACCAGGGCGTTGATCACCCGCCCGAGCCGCCCCTGCTCGACCAACGGGGCGTACGCACCCAGCCCGCTGGGATCAGCGTCTCTGCCGAGGACCGCCTGGTACAGCCGCTGGACCACGCGTTCGGCGCGATCGCGCGCGAAGGTTCTCCCGGGCTGATCAGCCACGCCGAGCTGCACCGGCACGCCGCCCGCACCCGCGGGGGGCGGGGTGCTCGGGGGCGGCGCCGGCGGAGCCCCCTCGAAGGCCGGCACCGGCACCTCGGCGCGCACCGGCTCGGTTCCGTTGAGCAGCCGCGTCACCGCGCCCGCGAGCCGCAGATAGAAATCGGAAGACACCCGGGTGCCCTCGGCGTCCAGGGTGAGGAAGTACTGGCCCACCGGGGCCATCGACGCGTCCTCCGCTGCCTTGGCGATGGCGGTGCCCTCGTCGTACTCGTCGAACATGGCGATGAAGGCGCTCACCCCGCTCTGCCGCGCGGCCAGCGCCTGCGCCCAGAAGAACTTCCCCGCGCGCCGGGGGATCATGTTGCGCGCGCCGCCGTTCCAGTTCGACCACGCGAACCCGGGGAAGATGACCCGCTGGTAGCCGATGCCGCGCTGCTGCGCCCACGCCTTGTCCGGCTCGATGAAGCGGGCGCGGTGGGAAGCCGCGTCGGCCTCGGTGGCGAGCGCCCCCACGGCCCACGGCTGAATCACGTCGAGGTGCGCCCACACCCGATCGAAGCCGGGCTTGGTGTTGCCCCCGGTGCGCCACTCGTAGGGCACGCCGCCCACCACGTAGCAGCCTTGCGCCTTGAACCACTCGATGAGCTCGATCGCGCGGTCGGGCGTGCCGGGTCGATCGGGGAAGCCGAAGCCCCACACCGCCACCACCGGCTTGCCGCCATGGCGCAGGTAGCGATCCGAGTTCGTCACGGCCAGCGCGCCCTGCATCGTCTCGCGCCAGTCGCGCTGCGTGTCTTCCACCCAGGTCGCCTCGGCTGCGCCGGAGATGTCGTACTCCACGTAGAACACGCGCCCGTGCGCCTCGGCGGCGGCGCGGACGTTGCGGGTCACCTGGTTGCGGAAGGCGAAGTGCCGCGGATCCGCCAGGGGTCCGACGAAGCGCTGGAGCCCGACCCCGTCGATGCCGCTCTCCTTCATCCACCTGAAGTGGAGGTCGGTCACGCGTGGGGAGGCAGAGGTGAAGAGCTGGGCGGGGCGGCCGTCGCCGAGGTGGCCCAGGCGCGTGTCGAAGAGATCGTCGCGGTGGTACTCGCGCGTGTCCGGGTACACCTCGAAGGTGATGTTGCCGGGGGAAGGTACGGAGCGCGACCAGTGCGACCACTCGCCCAGGGTGGAGGCGTCGTCCGGAGCCGCGAACCAGCCCTGGTACCCCGCGGTCGTCTTGTTGAGGAAGCCCTCGGCGTCGACCACGGCCAGGCCGCGGCTGCTGGTGGCGTCGGGGTCGTCGGGACCCGAGGTGAAGGCCTGCTGGCTCCCGCACGCGGCGAAGATTCCGGCGATGAGAATTTTACAGATGGTGCGCATGAAGATGGAAATATTCACGGCCCGCGCCAGCGCCCAACCGCGCGGATCCTCAGGCGGCCCCGAGCCCCTCGAGTGCGGGAAACTGGAGCACGGTGGCCTCAGGTGTGATCTCCAGTTTGTAAAGCGCACGGGGCAGCTGCAGCTGGAGGATCGAGCCGAACCACGGCCAGAAGCACCCGCCGCGCCGTCGCCCGCCAGGGTGTAGCCTCGCGGCCGCCCCGACTTCGCCCCAGCGAGACTCGACATGATCATCGACGCATGGATGCAACACCCCAACGCGGCCTTTCTGCGTCACCCGATGTTCGCCCCGCTGCTGCGCTGGCGCGGAATGGACGCCGCCTCGCTGCCCGAGGCGATCCCCGCCGAGTTCACCGTGGGCGCGCTCGACGCGGCGAAGGTCGATCGCGGCCTGGTCTGCGCCTGGTGGGCCCCCGAGGGGCCGCTGCTGACCAACGACGAGGTCGCCGCGCTGGTGGCGGCCCACCCCGAGCGCCTCGTCGGCGTCGCCTCGGTCGATCTGCTCCGCCCGATGGACGCGGTCAGGGAGCTGCGGCGGTGCGTGCGAAAGCTCGGCCTTCGCGCGCTGCGCCTGCTGCCGTGGCTGTGGAACCTGCCGCCGAACGATCGGCACTATTACCCGCTGTACGCCGAGTGCATCGAGCTGTGCATCACGCCCTTGGGGTCGCCGGTGCTGCCCGAGGTGGAGATGATGGTGGCCAGCTCATCGGGCGGCCGGGGAAGAACAACGTGG
>VFKJ01000721.1 GCA_009885595.1 Myxococcales bacterium
GCTGATCGGAAGGAATGCCCGGCCCGTTGTCGGACACCTGCAGCTCGACCTGTTCGGGGGCGCGGAAGTCGCCGAAGCGCTCGGGCTTGCTGGTGCGAATGGTGATCTCGCCCGGCTTGTCGCCCATCGCCTGCACCGCGTTCTGCACCAGGTTGATGAGCACCTGCTTGAGCTGCTCGGCGTCCGCGTCGACCCGGGGGAGCGCGCCCAAGAGCTCTTCCTTGATCGTCACCGTCTTCGGGACGTCGTTGACGATGAGCTTTAAGGTTCGCGAGACGACCTCCTGCAGATCGGTCGGGCCGAAGGTCTGCTTGAGCGGGCGCGAATAGTCGAGGAACGCGCTCACGACGCCGTTGAGGCGGTTCACTTCTTCGACGATCACCTCGACGAACTCGCCTTCTTCGTTGGGCAGCCCCCTGGGGTCGAGGAACTGGGCGGCGCCCTTGATCGCGCCCAGCGGGTTGCGGATCTCGTGGGCGAGGCCTGCGGCCATCTCACCGAGCGCGGCGAGGCGGTCGCGCTCGCGCATCTTGTCGTAGAGCTTGGAGTTCTCGATCACCGTCGCGACCCGATCGGCGAGCTCGAGGATCAGCGCGATCTCGTCGGAAGCGAAGGCCTCGGGCACGCGCTCGTCCCACAGGTTCAAGAAGCCGAGCACGCGATCGTTGCCCATCAGCGGCACCGTGATGCCGGCCTTCATCTGCTGCATCGCCGCGCGCACGTCGTTCAAGCGGCGCAGCTCGTCACGCGACTTGCGCGCCTCCAGCGGCTGGCCGCGGATCTCCGCGACGCGGCGCTCCACCGTCTCGAGCAACTGCGCGCGCTCGGTGCGGCTGACCAGCGCCCGGGCGGTGCCTTGATCGACGAAGAGCGCGGGGACCGGGCCGCGGCTGTCGAGCAGGCGGAAGCCCGGGCGGTCCTCGGCGAGCAGGTAGATCGACGCGTGCGTCACCCGGCGCGTCTCGTTGAGGCCGTCGAGCAGCGAGGCGGCCAGCTCAGGGGCGTCGATCACGTTCGCGGTGCGCCGCTGCAGCAGGCGCGCGGACTCGAGGAAGGCGAAGCGTTGGCGGAAGAACACCGCCACCACCTTCTCCTCGACCCAGTCGGTCAACGGCTCCAGGAGGATCAGCATCACGAAGGCCGCGACCAGGGTGTTGAAGAGGTAGAGGCTGGCGTTCTGCTGCACCCACGCGGTGAGCACGACGAACACCACCGCGAGGATCGCCGCCAGCACCGCCTGGCTGGCGATCTTCCCCAGCAGCTCGTGCAGATCCATCAGCCGCAGCCGCAGCAGCGTCTGGGAAAGGAAGAAGAGGTACAGCGTCGAGACGATCGGCCCCAGGGCGGGGAAGGCGATGCCGAAGCGGCCGAGGAAGTCGAGGCAGGAGAACACCAGCGCCGCAGCTGCCCCAACGGCGAGGTAGAGCAGCCGCAGCCGATCGATGCGCGAGTCGCTGGTGCGCATGCGCGCGATCACCAGCGACACCGAGAAGGACAGGGCGAGCAGCACCCACACCGACACCGCCACGCGCGCCCACAACGACTCCGCCAGGGGGGTCGCGCCGACCACCAGGCCCAGCGCCACCGAGAACAACGACGCCCGGCGGCCATAGCGCGCGGCGCGGGGGCTGAAGTTGAGGAACTCGAGGAAGAACGAGAGCGCCGTGGAGGGGAGAATGGCGCCGACGCCGATGGTGACGCCCAGCATGATGCGCCCCACCAGCGGCCCGTTCTCCTCGAAGGGGAAGAGGCCCTCGAGGAAGCGGGCGAGGTGAAAACCACCCACCGAGATCGCAAACACGCTGTACAGCGTCAGCACCCGGGGCCGTTGGGCGCGCAGGAGCATCGCGAAGCCGAGCGCGAGACCTACGATTGCAGCCAGGAGGCTGCTCGACGTCCGGATGTCCATGAAGTTGACCGCAATCCTACCCGTGTACGATGCGCGCGTGCGCAGTCACTGGCCGGTCGTCGTTCTCCTCTTCGCGTTTTCTGCATTCGGGCAGGAGGCGGAGGACTTCGCTGCCGAGGGCGAGGCCGAGTCTGACCCCGGCTTCGCGCGCCTGCCCAACCCCGGCTTCCCTTCACCCGAGGTGCGGTCGGTGCCGATCGATCGCGGGCCGAAGATCGAGCGCGTCGATCTCGCGCCGTACTTCTCCCAAGGCGAGCTCGCGGAAGCGAAGGCCGCCTTCGACGCGGGCAGCTACAGCCGGGCGATCACGCTGCTCGACGGGATCAAGGACACCGGGCCCACCCGTTTTCTGCGCGCCCTGGCCGCGCATCGCATCGGTGACTGGGCGTTCTCGTCGAAGGAGTTCGAGCAACTGGCCGCCGTCTATGCGCCGCTGCGAGATCGCTGCCTGGTGCACGCCGGCTGGGCCTACGAGCAATTGAAGGACTGGCCCTCGGCGATTCGGGTCTTCTCGCAGGTGGGCAACACCTCGCGCCTGACGCCCGACGCGCGGCTGGGCCTGGCTCGCGCCAACCGCTGGTTGCGCGACTTCAAGAAGGCGCAGGAGGTGATCGCCGACTACCTCCAGCGGCCCCCGCCGCCGTGGGGCCGCGACGTGGGCGCCGAGGCCCTGCTGGTGATGGCCGATCTCCAGGCCGCGAAGAAGGACGCCAAGGGCGAGCTCGCCGCGCTGCACACGCTCTGGGGCGGCCACCCCCTCTCGCGCGAGGCGATCAAGGCCGAGCCGCGCCTGGGTGATCTGACCGCGCTTCCGCAGGAGGTGCTGATCGCGCGCGCCGAGTCGCTCATCGAGGCGCATCGCAACCTGCAGGGCATCGCGATCGTCGAGCCGATGGTGCCGAAGATGAAACTTCCGGAGCCGCTCGCCTGCCGCGCGCAGTTCGCGCTGGGCAAGGGTTACCGCAAGCAGCGCCAGCACGCGAAGGCGGTGGCCATGCTGGCCCCCCTGAACAAGTGCAAGGACCCCGAGCTGCGCGCGCGGGCGTTGTTCACCTTGGGCTTCAGCCAGAACATCTCCGCGCAGGCGCTCGCCGCCGGCACCTATGAGTCGCTCGCCAGCGCGTTCCCCGAGCACCCGCTCGCCGACGATGCCCTCTTCTTCGCCGCGGACGCGCACCTGAAGCGGGGCGAACGCGAGCAGGCGATGGAGCGGCTGATCGACGTGGTCGATCGCTACCCGAAAGGTGACTTCGCCGCCGAGGCGCTCTTCAAGCTGTTCTGGGTGGCGCGCGGGGACGGCAAGCTCGAGGAGGCGCTCGACTACCTGGCCGAGATCGAGGGCCGGTGGGCCCACGCCGACGACAGCTACGAGGTGGACCGCGCGACCTATTGGCGGGCGAGGGTGCTGGAGCAGCAGGGCCAGCAGGCCGACGCCGTGGCGCTGCTCGCGAAGCTCGCCACCGAGCACCCCGCGACCTACTACGGGCTCATCTCCCGGGAGCGGGTGCGCGAGCTCGATCCCGAGCGGGGCGCGGCCATCGAGAGCGCGATCACCCCGCCGCCCGTCGCCAGCGATCCGTTCCCGCTCTATGGCGGCCCGCTGGGGACCGACCCTCAATTCGCCAGCGCCGTCGAGCTGCTGCGGCTGGGCTTCGGTGAGCTGGTGCCGATGGAGATCCTCGCGATCGATCGCACCGCGCTCCCCTCGGAATCGTTGCGGCTGATGGTGCTGGTGCTCTCGCTCTCGGGCGAAGATCGCGCCGCCCACGGCCTGGCGCGCCTGTGGCTGCGCCGCGACCTCTCGGGGCCCATCACCCCCGAGCGCCGCGCCATCTGGGAGATCGCGTATCCGAAGGTCTTCCGCGATCTCGTGGTCACGCATTCCAAGTCGGCCGACGAGCTCGATCCCGATCTGCTCCAGGCGCTGATGCGCGAGGAGAGCGCGCTCGATCCCAAGGCGCTCTCGTGGGCGGGCGCCCTGGGGCTGTGCCAGCTGATGCCGGCCACCGCCGCGGGCGTGGCGATGCAGCTCAAGCTCAAGCACCCCAACCAGGCCCAGCTGCTCGAGCCCGAGCTCAACATTCAGCTCGGCGCGCGGTACCTGTCGGACCTGGTGATCCGGCTCAAGGGGGTGAAGCCCTTCGCGCTGGCCAGCTACAACGCAGGCGAGTCCGCGGTGGCGCGCTGGCGGCGGGAGAACGGCGACGAAGACTTGCCCGGCTGGGTGGAACAGGTGCCGCTGCAGGAGACCCGCGGCTACGTGAAGCGCGTGCTGCGCAGCTACAACACCTACAAGCTGCTCTACGCGCCGGGCGAGCTCGCCAAGACCGTCGCCCCCTTGCCGCCGAAGCCGCCCGCTTCGCCCAAGCGCGGGTAACCAGCACCCGCTTTTCAGGAACGCGCGCGTGCTCCGTCTGACCTCTCCGAAAGGAGGTCGTGATGGAAACGCTCGTGTTGAATGCCACCTGGCAGCCGGTCGCCCGCGTCCCGTGGCAGCGCGCCATCACGCTCCTGTTCCTGGGCAAGGTGGAGGTGGTCGAGGAGTACGAGGACAAGACGATCCGCTCGGTCACCTTCGAGGTGAAGATGCCGTCGGTCGTGCGGTTCCTCCGCATGCTCAAGCGCCGAAAGCCGGTCATCCGCTTCAGCCGTGAGAACGTGTTCGCTCGCGATCACGGCCAGTGCCAGTACTGCAGCAAGAAGGTGACCCGGCCCGAGGCCACCTACGATCACGTGCTGCCGCGCTCGCAGGGCGGCACCACGCACTGGGAGAACATCGTGATCGCCTGCGTGCCCTGCAACCAGCGCAAGGGTGGTCGCACGCCTGACCAGGCGAGGATGAAGCTCAAGGTGGTTCCGGTGAAGCCCAAGACCCTGCCGGACACCCTGCGCCTCACCTTCGCCTTCCAGAAGGGCATGCCTTCGACCTGGGCGAACTGGCTGAGGGACATGACGTACTGGCACGGCAGCCTGGACGAAGACTGAGCCGGGCTGACGTGTTCACCAGGTGATCGGCCAGGGAAACCTGGCCCTTCGATGGAGAGAGAAGGAGAGGAGTGGCACGCCCGTCGTGCGCTCGGTGCTGGTCCCCGCTGCACAGGACCTCGGTGCCCCGACTCGAACCGGTCGAAGGTGGCGATTTTCCCGCGAAGCCGCGGGTGGGAGGTGACCTCCGCCCACCCGCGGCCCCTCGGCGGGCTCGGGGGAGCCCCTTCGGCTGCGCTCAGGGGAGCCCCTTCGGCTGCGCTCAGGGGAGCCTTTTTACGGGGCTGCGCTACAATCTTGTTCAGTTCCATGGACGATGAAACTCGCATGGAGCGCCTGAGGGCGCTCCCGTCGATTGACGAGCTTCTGGCTCGGCCGTCCCTGTCGTCCCTCTTCTCCTCACATTCGCGCCCGGTGGCCCTCGCAGCGCTCCGGGAAGCGGTGGCGTCGGTGCGGACCCGGGTGCTCGCCGGTGAGGACGCCCGCTTCGACGAGACCGACGTGGTGCGTGCGCTGGCCCGGGTCGGTCAGCCGAAGTTGCGGCCCGTGTTCAACGCCACCGGGGTGGTGCTCCACACCAACCTCGGCCGCGCTCCCTTGCCCGCCGCCGCGATCGAACGCATCGCCGCGATCGCCGCTGGCTACTGCAACCTCGAGCTCGATCTCGATGAAGGCGAACGCGGCAGCCGCTACGAGCCGGTGGTCGAGCTCCTCTGCCAGCTCACCGGCGCCGAGGCCGCGATGGTGGTGAACAACTGCGCCGCCTCGGTGCTGCTCACCTTCAGCGCGCTCGCCCAGGGCAGGGAAGCGATCGTCTCCCGGGGCGAATTGGTGGAGATCGGCGGCGGCTTCCGCATTCCAGAGGTGATGACCCAGTCGGGCGCCACCCTCTGCGAGGTCGGCACCACCAACCGCACCCGGCTCTCCGACTACGCCGCCGCGATCACCGA
>VFKJ01001105.1 GCA_009885595.1 Myxococcales bacterium
CCTGCTTTCCACCCTCCAGCGCGAGCAGGTGCTGCTCAGGGCAGCTCGCCGCCCGCAGCCCCACCTCGAACAGCCGCGAGGGCGTGCCCAGCACCTCGGCCAGCGCCACCACCCGCGCCTTCACCCGCGCCACGTAGCCTTCGCTGTCCACCGTGATGGGCGGCGCCTTCACCCCAACGGCGTCGAGCGTCTCCAGCACCAGCTGCCTCTGCGCCTCGCACGTCACCGTCTTCACCGCGTCCGCCAGCTCGCCCGGCCGGAACACCGCCACGCTCGCCACCTGGATCCGGTAGCTCCACTGCAGCACCACCGGCTCGCGCCAGGACACCAGGCTGGAAGCGCCCGTCACCGAGAACACCGGCTCGCGATAAGGAGAACACCGCGTTGCGAGGCAGCGCGCGCACCGTCACCTGCTTCGAGCAAAGCGCCACCTTCACCGCCGAGCTCAGGTCGTAGTCCTGCGAGGCCAGGTACTCCCAGTCGCCCGGGCGGACCTCCGGCATCACCTTCTTCAGCTCGGTCTCCACGTCAAACGGCAGCACCTGCAGGCCGCCCTTGCGGTGGGAGTAATAGAAGGTCTCGCGGCGCAGCGGCCAACCGGCCTCGGCCATCGAGAACTTGTAGCCATCGGTGAGCAGCAGCGGCGAACCCATGTCCGTCTCCTTCGACCAGAGAAGTAATAAACACCACAGATAGAGTCGTCAAGACTCCTTCTGACGATTTCCTGATCAGCGGCTGATTGCGGGCAGCTGCAGGCTCACGAAGAACCAGGCCGCGAGGGCGGCGTTGATGATCGAGGCGAGCGCGAGGGCGTAGAAGTGGGTGCGCCGAGGTGAGTCCGCCGACAGACGCAGCGCGGTCACGAAGATCATCACGAAGGCGAGAGCCGCGGTGGGGAGCGCGAGCTGGCCGAAGGTCGCCTTCCGGCTCTGGAACCAGATGAGCACGTCGATCGCGGCGCCGGCGGTCGCGGTCAGCGCCAGCGCGCCGGCCACGCGCAGCGGCCACCCGCCCTGCTTTCCCAGGGCTGCCCGGTCCTTCATCAGGGTGGTGGCGCGGTACATCACCAGCGCGAAGAGCACGCCCGCGAGCGCCGGCATGCTCTGGCCCGAGAGCCCCGCGGCCGTACCGCGCCAGAAGCCAACACCTGCGAGCACACCCGACAGCAACGCGACTCCCAGCCAGATCATGGTCGGACCCTAGCCTACGGAATTCACGAGCACTTCCAGCCGTGGCGCCCTCGGTCCCACGCCGTGGCGGCCTCGGTCGTCCGCGCTGATTCGCGCGCTATTTTTCGAGTATCAGCGCGGCTTCTGTGCGTTTTGCACACGTAAGTCCGCCACCCTCTTCGGCAATTGCCCCGTTGCCAACCCGGTTGACGTTCGGTTTTCGAAGTGGCGCAACCGGCCACCACTCACCCCCGAACATGGTGCCAAAGCCGCCGCGCACACAGTGGCCGACACTCCAAGGGGAAGCACGAATGAGCCAGCTGAACACCCAGACGCTGTACGCGAAGTACGGACCGACCATCTACGCGCGCTGCAAGCGCCTGCTCAAGGACGGCACCGCCGCGGAAGACGCGACTCAGGACGTGTTCATCAAGGTGCTCAAGCACGTCGACGCCGCGCCCGGTGAAGACGCAGTGCTCCCGTGGATTCACCGCATCACCACCAACCACTGCCTCAACGTCATCCGCGACGCGCGCCGCCACGCCGAGCCCGTCGAGCACGTGCCCGAGCAGGTGGACGACGACTTCGAGGACAGCGTGGTGACCCGCGACTTCGCCAACCGCGTGCTCGCCGCCACGCCCGACGAGCTCAAGCAGCCCGCGCTGATGTACCACGCGCGCGGCATCGAGCAGGCCCGGGTGGCCGAGGCGCTGGGGGTGTCGCGCCGCACCGTGCTCTACCGCCTGGCCGAGTTCACCCGCCGCGCCATGCGCATGCACGAAGCCGCGGAGGCGTAAGCCCCTCACCCCGACCCTCTCCCCGCTGGCGCAGGGAGAGGGAGCACTTTAGAACCCCCCCGGTGACTTCCCTGCTCGTCAGCCTCCTGCTCACCGCATCCGATGCGGGCGTGCTGACGAACCGGCCGGTGTCGATCTCCGCCGACAAGCTCGAGGTCTTCAAGAAGGAGAGCCGCGCGCTCTACTCGGGCCACGCCAGGGCGATCCGCGACACCCTCACCCTCACCTGCGATCGCCTCGAGGTGTTCTTCACCCCCGCAAGTGACGTGCAGCGCATCGTCGCCCAGGGCTCCGTCTACGCCATCGACGGCGACCGCGAGCTGTGGGGCGACGAGGCCGAGTTCATCAACGAGACCGGCGTGCTCACCGTGCGCGGCAAGCCCCACGGCAAGCAGGGCCCCAGGGAAATCGAAGGCGAGCTCGCCACCTTCACCACCGGCATCGATCGCCTGGTGGTGACGAAGGCCAGGACCCGGGTGATCAAAGAAGCGAAGGCCGAGCGAATGCTCATCGACGCCGATCTCCTCACCCTCGAGGGAGAGAAGAACGAAGCGAAGTGGACCGGCCACGTGCGCGCGGTGAAGGGGAAGACCACCCTGCTGGCTCCAGAGGTCACCGCTCACTCCGACGCGCAGGGGGAAGTCGATCGCGTGCTCGCGCGCGGCGGCGTCGAGGTGACGGAAGGCGACCGCTGGGCCCGCGGCCAGAACGCCGACTACGACGTTCCCAAGGGCCTGCTGGTGGTCACCGGAAAGCCCCAGGCCCGCCAGGGCAAGACGCGCATGAAGGGCACCAAGGTCACCTTCTTCACAGGCTCGGAGTTCCTCGAGGTGGAGAACGCCACCACGGTCATCGAAGTCGACCGGAAGAAGGTGAAGTGATGTCGGAGGTCTCGGACGCCGACCTGCTCCGCGAGGCCGGGGGTGAGCTGCCCAGGTTCCTCAAGGCGAGCCCCCTGTGGCTGGCCGTGCCCTCGCTCTTGCTGGCCGGCGGCGCGGTGCTCGATGCCTACGTCTCGCCGCTCCACTCCATCGCCCCGGCCCTGGTGGGCGTGGGCAAGGGCGTGGGCTGGGGCGTCTACTTCCGCTTCGCCATGCAGGCCTCGGGCGGGGTGGAGAGGGCCGGCTTCATCACCCCGGTGATCGCGATGCTGCTGGCCTTCGTGGGCCTCGAGTACGGCGGCTGGGGACTGGCGCTGCCGATCCTGATCTGGTTGATGCCGCTGGTCGACTACGCCGCCATGTACGGCGAGGGGCCGGCGGGCGCGCTGGGCGGCGTGCTGGACACCTTGAAGACCGCCCCCTTGCTCTGGTTCGGCACCATGTTCGCGCTGCTGGTGGGCCTGGTGATGGTGGGCTTCGTGCTCGCGCTGCCCATGAGCATCTTCGCCACCTACGCCCATCGCGAAGGCGCCTGGCTGGCAGACCTGATGGGCGGGGCCCTGGTCGGCCCGCTGGTGCACGTGACCGTGGTGTACCGCAGCCGGCTCTTCCTCTCGATCCACGGAGACCCGGAGTGAGCGCCGACGCGCTGGTCGCCCTGGGCTTGCAGAAGACCTATGGCAGCCGCCGGGTGGTCGATGGCGTCAGCTTCACCGTGAAGCCTGGCGAAGTGGTGGGCCTGCTGGGCCCCAACGGCGCCGGCAAGACCACCTCGTTCTCGATGGTGATCGGCCTCGTGCAACCGGACACCGGCTCCGTGAGGCTGGGCACGCGCGAGCTCGCCGAGCTCCCGATGCACCTGCGCGCCCGCGCGGGCCTGGGCTACCTCCCCCAGGAGCCGTCGATCTTCCGCAAGCTCACCGTGCGGGACAACCTGATCGCGGTGCTCGAGCTCGACCCTTCGCTCTCCAGGGCCCAGCGGGAGGCCACCGCCGATCAGCTGCTGGGCGAGTTTGGCCTCTCCCACGTGGCCCAGAGCCTGGGGGAGACCCTGTCGGGGGGTGAGCGGCGGCGCGCGGAGATCGCCCGCTCGCTGCTGCCCAAGCCCCGCTTCATGCTCTTCGACGAGCCCTTCGCCGGCGTCGACCCCATCAACGTGGGCGAGCTGCAGAAGGAGATCGCCCGTCTGCGAGATCGGGGCCTGGGCGTGCTCATCACCGATCACAACGTCCGCGACACCCTGCGTATCTGCGACCGCGCGTACATCATCGCCGCGGGCCGCATCCTTGAAGAAGGCACGCCGCAGGCCATCGCCTCCTCAGAACGGGCACGCTCTGTGTATCTGGGGGCCGACTTTTCTCTTTCCTGACTCATTCCAAACGGTTGGGTCTTCACCCAGAAATAGACCCGCACTTGGCGTTGCGCAAAGAGTACCCTTGGCACACCTTTTGATGCAGGGGTGACGCCGCATGGGGATGGAGCTCAAACAGAGCCTTAGAATGTCGCAGCAGCTGGTGATGACGCCCCAGCTGCAACAAGCGATCAAGCTGCTCCAGCTGTCTCGCATGGAGCTCATCGAGCAGATCCGCGAGGAGATGGAGTCAAATCCCCTCCTCGAGACGCCCGATGAGGTGGATGGCGACCTGTCGGACAAGGCCCCCGGGGAGGCCTCGTTGGAGGCCGGCAACCTGGAAGCCCCGTCGATCGCCGATGCCCCGGTCTCCGACACCGCCCAGGAGGTCAAGCCGGAGAACGCCCCGGCCGAGATCGACTGGGACGCCTACCTCAACAGCTACCAGTTCAACGAGCCCACCACCGCCTCGAACAAGGGCAACGTCGATCTGGAAGACCTGCCCTCGTTCGAAGCGAACATGGTCAAGAAGGAGGACCTGTTCGATCGCCTGTTCGACCAGCTCTCCGGGCTGCGCATGAACGACGCCGAGCGGCGCATCGCCGAGCTCATCATCGGCAACCTCGACGACGACGGGTACTTGAAGCTCGCCGACGTGGAAGGTGACGCGCTCATCCGCCTCTGCAACGAGGCGGACGTGCCGATGTCAGTGGGCACCAAGATGCTGCGCAAGATCCAGCACCTCGATCCGGTGGGCTGCGGCTCGCGCGACCTGCTCGAGTGCCTGCTGATTCAGGTGCAGCTGATGAACGACCCTGCGGCCACGCTGCTGCAGACGATGATCAAGAAGCACATGAAGCTGCTGGAATCGAAGAACCTGCCGGCCATCGCGCGGGACCTGAAGATTCCCCTCGACGAGGTGATCGCCGCCACCAAGCTGCTGGGCAAGCTCGACCCCAAGCCCGGCCGCAACTATTCGGGCGAAGAGGCGCAGCACATCACGCCCGACGTCTTCATTCACAAGGTGGGCGACGACTACCACGTGGTGCTCAACGACGACGGCTTGTCCAAGCTGCGGGTCAGCGACGCCTATCGCCGCGCCCTGCGCAACGGGGCGCTGAACCCCAAGCAGAAGGAGTTCGTGCAGGAGAAGATGCGCTCCGCGCAGTGGCTCTTGCGCTCGATTCAGCAGCGCCAGCGCACCATTCACAAGGTGACCGAGAGCATCGTGAAGTTCCAGCGCGACTTCTTCGACAAGGGCATCGCCTACCTCAAGCCCCTCATCCTGCGCGACGTGGCCGAGGACATCGGCATGCACGAGTCGACGGTGAGCCGCGTCACCACCGCCAAGTACGTGCACACGCCGCAGGGCATCTTCGAGCTCAAGTACTTCTTCAACTCGTCGATCGCGCGCACCGGCGGCGACGACATCGCCAGCGAAGCGGTCAAGAACCACATCAAGCAGCTCGTCTCGACGGAGAACGCGAAGAACCCGTACTCCGATCAGAAGATCGTCGAGCTGCTCAAGGCCCAGGGCATCGAGATCGCCCGGCGCACGGTGGCGAAGTACCGCGAGGTGCTCGGCGTGCTGCCCTCGAGCAAGCGCAAGAAGTACTACTGAACCGAAGGAGCAAGAACCCCATGGCACTGCCCGAGGTCCTCATCGTCGACGATGATCAGCTGATCCGCGCGATGGTGCGCGACGCGCTCAGCGACGTCCCCTGCGAGATCCGTGAAGCCGACTCCGGTGACGCCGCGCTGGCGGTGATCGCCGAACGAAGCCCCGCGGTGGTGCTGCTGGACCTGGTGATGCCCGGCAAGAGCGGCCTCGAGGTCTTGAAGATCCTCAAGGGCGGGAAGAGCCGGGTGCTGGTGCTCTCCGCGCTCGACACCGAGGCCCTGGTGCAGCAGGCGCTCGCCGGCGGCGCGCACGGGTTCCTCTCCAAGCCCATTCACCCGCTCGACGTGCAGAACCTGGTGCGGGGAGCCCTCGAGGCCTCACGGTCGTGAGCGAAGAATACTGGCTGGCGGACAGCGAGGCCCGCGTGCTCGGCCCCATCGGCCTCGAGGTGATCACCACCCTGCACGCCCGCGGCAAGCTGCTCGACGTGCGCGCGGTGTCCCGCGACGGCCGCAAGTTCGTGCCGCTGCGCGAGATGCCCGAGCTCCAGGCGGTGCTGCTGGCGCCCGTCACCGTGAACGACGGGCAGCGGGCGCAGCAGGAAGCGACGCGGCAGATCCGCGACTGGCTGGCCTCGATCCAGAGCCGCGCCACCCAGGAGATCTTCAAGGTGCCCCAGAGCGCCTCGCGCGACGCCTGGCGGGCGGCCTTCTTCTCCCTGGTGCACCGCTACGTGCCCAGCCGGCTGCCGCCCGACACCACGCCTGAGCTGCGGCTGGCCTGCGAAGACGCCTTCCTCGCCCTCTCGGAGCGCATGGTGGAGATCGAGCGCCAGTTCCGCGCGCCCGCCGCCAACCTGGCGCCCCCGCCCCCGCCGCTCCCCGCGGTGGAGCCGCCGCCCACCGCGCGCCTGAACCACCGCAGCAACGGCGTCCAGGTCAGCCTCTCGCTGCGGCGGGGCGACGCACGGCCCTTCACCCAGGACCTCGAGCACAGCTGGCAGACCGACTGCCTGTTCATCGCCACCGCGGAGCGCATCGTGCCGGGCACCCCGGTCGAGGTGGCGGTGGGCTTCGAGGGCCACGTCACCCAGCTCCATGCCACCGGGCGGGTGATGGCCTCGCGGGTGGGCGGGTTTACCGTGCGCCTGCTCAACCTCGGGGAAGACCAGCGGGGGCTGATCCGCACCTGGGTGGCCCGCGCCACCACTAAATGAGGCGCTGGTTTCGTCGCTTCGCGGTGCTAACTTCGAGGTGATCTTCGAGCCTCGACCCTGGGGCCGCCGAGGGTCGTCATAGGGAGAGCGCATGCAACTGAACATCACGTTTCGTCACCTTGACCCGATCGACTCGCTGAAGAACTACGCCCGGGAGAAGGTCGAGCGCGTCAACAAGTACCTCGACAAGGCGACGGAAGCCCACGTGGTCCTCTCACTCGAGAGGCACCTGCATCACGCAGACATCAGCATCCACTCAGGCAACTTCCTGCTGCGAGGCAAGGAGCGCAGCGAAGACATGTACGCCTCGATCGATCTCGCGATGGACAAGATCGAGCGCCAGCTCAAGCGCTACAAGGAGAAGCTCAAGACCCACCACGGCCGCGAGCGCGTGCACCACAACCAGAACCTGGTGCGCCACCACATCTACGAAGGGCACGGCGCCATCGCCGAGCTGCCCGACACGGCCCAGAAGATCGTCAAGACCAACGAGTTCCTCGCCCACCCCATGGGGATGGAAGAGGCCATCATGCAGATGGATCTGATGAACAACGACTTCTACGTGTTCACCAACTCCACCACGATGGAGATGAACGTCGTCTACCACCGCAAGGACGGCACCATCGGCCTCATCGAGGCGTCCGGCGTGGAGAAGCGCTCGCTCGTCGGGTGATGTTTGGGAAGTGAGTCACGCATGCGGGCCTGATGCCTTGTTCCGGGCGTCAGGCCCGTTTTGCGTCAGCCCTCTCCCCGACCCTCTCCCCCGCAGGGGAGAGGGAGACAGAGTTCAGGGCGCGCCGACGGCGGCGGGCGCTGCGGGCTTGGCGGCGAGGCGGCGCCCGACGGGATCGAGGCCGTGACCGAACGGCAGGCTGGGCAGCGCGACCGGCAGCCGGCCCGGGGTGCCCTGCTCGCCGGCGATGGCCGCGGCCGCCGCCTCGGTGGCTGCTTCCCGGTACGAATAGGTGGCGAGCACCACCTTCGCCTCGTGGGCCTGCGCCCCCAGGTACGGCAGGCCCAGCACCACGGTGATCACCGGCCGGCCCGAGAGCGCGGCGTTGGTGACGAGCTCGAGCTGGCGCGAGTTGGTCACCGCCACCACCACCACGTCGGCGGCCTCGGCCAGCGCGCGCGCCTGCCGCTTGAGCGCGTCCCTCGTCTTGAGCGCGGGGATCGCGGGCACCAGCATCGAGGTCATGTGGGGGAAGCGCTTGCCCATCGAGTCAATGAGGCTCGCCTCGGTGGAGATCACCGCCACCCGCCGGTCGGTCGGCAGCGGAAAGAGCCCCGGCTTGCTGCGCAGCAGCGTCACCCCGGCGCTGGCGATGCGGCCGGCCAGCGAGCGCTTCTCCCCCAGCGAGGCCAGCCGGGTCTCCAGCGGAGGGAGCGGCTCGAACAGCCCGCGGGCGATCTTCGCGGTGAGAATGCGGCGCACCGCCTCGTCCAGTCGCGCAGCGGACAGCTCACCGGTGCGGGCGGCCTCGAGCAGCGCGGCCCACACCTCTTCCTTCTTCTCCAGCCGCCAGGGGATGAGCACCATGTCGGCGCCCGCGACCACCGCCAGCACCGCCGCCCGGCCCACCCCGTAGTGGCGATCGATGGCGTCCATCTCGAGCTCGTCGGTGATCACCAGGCCCTTGAAGTGGAGCTCGTCTCGCAACACCCCGCCCAGCACCCGGGAAGAGAGGGTGGCCGGCAGCTCGTCGCCGGTGAGGGTGGGGGTGGCGATGTGGGCGGTCATCAGGCCGTCGAGCCCGGCTTCCATCGCGGCCTCGAAGGGCTTGAGCTGCTCGCGCACCTGGAGCAGCGGCGCGCGGACGATCGGCAGCGACTTGTGCGAGTCCGCGTCCACCGCGCCGTGCCCGGGGAAGTGCTTGGCCACCGTGACGATGTGCGCGGCTTCCTGGCCCTGCACGAAGCGCGCGCCCATCTCGGAGACCAGGCCCACGTCGTCTCCAAAGGAGCGGATGCCGATCACCGGGTTCTGGGGGTTGCTGTTGACGTCAAGCACCGGCGCCAGGTTCATGTTGAAGCCCAGGCGGTGCAGATCTTCGCCCTGCGCCAGGCCCGCTTCGTAGGCGAGCTCGGGTTGGCGGGACGCGCCCAGCACCATGTTCCCCGGCAGCACCAGGTTGCCGTCAGACAGGCGCACCACGTTGCCGCCTTCCTGATCGACCGCGATGAAGGGCGGCACCGAGTCGGCCAGCAGGGCGCGCACCTCGTCGTTGAGCCGGCCGATCTGGAGGGCCGAGGCGATGTTCCGCCCAAAGACACACACCCCCCCGACCCGATATCCGCGGACCAGCTCCGTGATCGCCGGGTCCACCGCCTTGCCGGGGAAGCCGACCATCATCAGCTGCCCCACCTTGTCCTCCAGCGACATCCGGGAGAGGAGCACCTCGAGGTCCGGGGCGGAAGCGGGCGCCTCCTCCACAACGGGGAGGCCGACCACCCGCACAGCCGGGACCTCGGGCGGCGGAACAGGGGCCGAGGGCGGAGCCCGGACGCACGCCGCCAGCACCAGCACCACCACCGACTGCAGGCCCCTCCGGATCACGAGTGGCGAGGCTACACCCGAAAAGCGTCGTCGGCCCTTTCCTCGTGTCTTGCGCCACCTGGAGCGCTCGGGTATCTGCGCGGCCGATGCGCATCACCGAGTTTCTCAAGCTCGAGGCAGTCGTCTCGCACCTGGCGGCGCGGACGAAGGCCGATGTGCTCACTGAGCTGGCCGCCTCGGTCTCCAAGGTCACCCCCACGCTGCCGGTCACCCGCATCCACGAGGTGCTGGCCGAGCGCGAGAAGATCGGCTCCACCGGCATGGAGAAGGGGGTCGCCATTCCCCACGGGCGCCTCGCCGAGCTCACCGACCTGGTCGCCTGCTTCGGGGTCTCCAAGCAGGGCGTCGACTTCGACGCGCGCGACGGCCGGCCCTCGCACTTCTTCTTCGCCCTGGTCGCCCCCGAGAACTCGGCCGGCGTGCACCTGAAGGCGCTGAGCAAGGTGAGCCGGCTCTTCCGCAGCGACGGGCTGCGCGACGCGATCCTGGCGGCCAACTCCCCTGAAGAAATCTACGCCCTCATCGCACAGGAAGACGGCAAGGCCTGACCTCACGGGGTCGCTGTACTAGGCTCCGGGCTCTTCATGGAAGTCGTCCTCCGGCCCATCAACGACCACTTCCTGCAGGAGGTCGTCTTCCCCGCCTTCGAGCTGGGGGTGATCGACTCCGGCCCCGCCATCGATCACCTGCTGCAGCACCTCAATGACGAGGACACCCGCGTGCTGCTCGAGCTGGTGCTCGACAACACCGGCGGGGAGAGCTTCTTCAGCATGACCGACGAGCGGTGGAGCCAGGCGCTCTACCGGATGTTGTTCTACGAGTGGTTCCGCGACTCCGACGGCTGGGCCATCACCCAGCAGTACCTGGGCTACGCCGGCCCCTGGGAAGAGACCTTTCACTTAGGGCTGATGCTGGAAGACGCCGACTACCCGTACGCCGACGACGGGAGCGCCGACCTCTACCGCCGCGCCTTCTGGGGCCAGCCCCGCAAGCAGCACGGCCTGTCCTCGCTGCTGTGCGGCTCGTGGGATCCCATCCCCCGCTTCCCGCCTGACCAGGTGCTCACCGTCGAGGGGCACGGGGTGTTCAGCCCGCAGACGGGGATGGCGCGCGCGGACTGGGCGTGGCGGCCGATGCTCACGGTGAACAAGTGGGCCGCGAAGCTCCCCTCCGCGCTGAGCCGGCTGCTGGAGCGCGAGGTCAAGCGCCTGGCTCCGGTCAACCCACCCGAGCGCCACGAGATCCTCGACTACTGGTTGGGGCGCGTCCCGGACCCGCCGATCCTCGCGGTCTCGTTCTCTGGCCTGGGGCCGCGCGCCTCGGACTGGATTCGCGAGATTGGGCAGCTCGCGCACCTCGTTCGCACCGCGGCGGCGAACCAGCAGGGCCTCACCGCGGTGCTCGGCAGCCCCGGCAAGGGCCGGGATCACGGCCGCGGCTGATTAGACGTGGCCGTACAGCGCCCACCCCGCCACCGCGAGGATGAGGGCGATGTCGATCAACAGCGGCGCGTCACTGAGCAGCACCTCTTCCGGCGCCCCGCCCGCCCCGCGCTTGTGCACGAGGAAGAGGTAGCGGAACACGCCGTAGACGACGAGCGGCACGGTGAACTTGAGGCGATCGCTGCCGACGTGCTCCACCGTCTCCTTGGCGACCGTGTACAGCCCGTACGCCAGGATGATGGAGGCCGCGCAGATGCTCATCATCTGGTCGAGCAGCGGCACGGTGTAGTCGGCGAGGCTGGCGCGGTGCGCGGTGGCGTCTTCCAGCGAGGACAGCTCGGCCCGGCGCTTGGCGAAGCCCAAGAAGAGCGCGCCCAGCAGGGTGCAGAGGAACAGCCAGTTCGACACCTCGACGTTGATCGCCTCGGCGCCCGCCACCACGCGCAAGATGAACCCCAGGGCGATCGCCATGATGTCGAGCAGCACCATCTGCTTGAGCGCGGTGGTGTAGAGCGCCTGCAGCAGCAGGTAGCTGCCGAGCACCGCCGCGAACGAAGGGCTCAGCCACCAGCCGCCCACGCCGGCCACCGTCCAGCACGCCACCACCAGCCCTACCGCCAGCGGCCCCGGCAGATGCCCCGCCGCGATCGGGCGCAGGCGCTTCTTGGGGTGCAGCCGGTCTTTCTCCCGATCGACCCAGTCGTTCACCACGTACACGCCGCTGGCCAGCAGGCTGAAGATCCCCACCGCGAGCAGCGCCCGCACCGCGAGCCCCTGCGCGAAGATGCTCTTGGCGAAGAGCAGGGGCACCAGCAGCGCGGCGTTCTTGGTCCACTGTTTGGGCCGCAGCGCCTTGAGGGCGGCGACGATGAGGGGAGGCCTGTGGACTTCGACGGCGGCGCTCATGAGGAAACGGCCGTGTAGCTCAGTCTCCCGCGAGGAGCGAGCGGAGGGCCTCTTCACCCTTGATGCCCTCGGCGCGCCCCACCTCGGCCAGCGGGTTGACCACCACCCGCGTCAACAGCTCGCGCACGGGGAAGGAGAGCTCGGGCTGCAGCTTCTCCACCAAGGCCTGGGTCTCCGGCCAGAGCTTCTTGACCACCTCGAGCGCGCTCCACAACGCGCGGTTGAGCTTCCAGCTGGCGGCGCGGGAGCGCACCGCCTCCACGTCGATGGGCCGGGAGTAGTCGCCGCCCATCGCGGGCGCGCTCTGGCAGAGCTCGCGCAGGTCGATGAACTCGAGCATCGGCACCTCGAAGCCCTGCCGCGCCATCAGCAGCACCTGCACCAGCAGCGCGTCTTCCAGACAGAGCCTGCGCGCGGACGGACCAAACGCCTTCATCGGGGTGGTGCGCGAGAGCACGGCCTCGTTCTGCCCGGCCTCCGGGAAGAGCCCCCCGTGCAGGAAGATCTGGGTGCGGGTATCGGTCAGCACCTTCGCCGCGCCGGCGCGATCGGTGAGCCCGGGCTCGACCTTGAACTCCGAGCGGCGCAGCCAGGTCGCCAGCGGCTCCACGTCGGCCGAAGGCACCAACAGGCGCACGTCGATCACCGGCCGGAACGCCACGTGCGGGTAGAGGCTCTCGGCGAACGAGGCCGCCCCCACCAGCACGATCTTCCGACCCTCGAGGTCGTCGATGGCCCGCTTGAGGTTGACCAGCTTCATCACGTTGTCGTTCGCCATGCCCTGGTAGAGGGACAGCAGCCGGTGGCGCACCCACTCCGGGCTCCCGGCGGACCCGAGGCGGTATTCGAGGTTGTAGGCAGCCAGCGAGGCCAGGCCCTGCCCGATGGCCCAGGGCAGGAACGGCTCCCAGGGCGCGTCCGCGAGGTTGGTGCGGGGAGGAGAGAACGAGGTGAGCGTGCGAAACAGCTCCAGCATCGAAACGGCCATGGGTCGCGTATGCCGACCCTGTGGTACAGCCGCCAGCGAAAATGCTCCCGGCGGCGCTCTATCTGTCGAGCAGCGTGACGGCGCGTGAAGACGCCGAGGCGGCCCTGTCCCGCGGGCAAGAGGTCTTCGTGTCGGGCTTCGAGCTGCCGGGGGCGAAGAGCGTGCCCGGCGGCTGGGGCGTAGCGGTGCGCGAGTCGGTGGCGCTCACCCGCGCCGCGGTGCTGGCGGTGCAGGTGCCCAGCGACGCCATGGAGGCGTTGACCGAGCCGATCCTCCGCGATCACGCGGACGTGGTGACCGGCCACCGGGTGCCGCCGCCCCTGCTGGAGCGGGCGGCCAACCGGATCGCCGCGCTGGCCTTGCCGGTGGCGATCGCAGACCCGCTGTGCCGCGCGCGCGCCTTCCGGGTCGAGGTGCTCGAAGCAGAGCCCGCCCAGTCCCCTGGCGAGGACGCGGAGGCCGAGGTGTTGGTGAAGCTGGCCGCGCAGCGCTACCGCTTCGCCGACGCGCTGGTGCGGCATGGGGGCAAGCGCACCGCCAGCAACCTCGCTGAGCTCACCCGCACGTTCGTCAAGTACGCCACGGTGTCCAACGACGCCGACAACCAGCACGAGGGGTACTCGACCCTGGCGCACCTCGAGGCGGGGGCGCCCAACTACAACCGCTGGCTGGCGGGCACCTTTCGCAAGTGGGCCGGCGCGCGCGTGTTGGAGATCGGCGCGGGCATCGGCACCATCACCGCGCAGCTGGCGCCCGGCCGCGAGCTGGTGACCGCGTTCGAGATCGATCCGTTCTACGTGCGCCGCCTGAAGAACCGCTTTCGCGGCTCGCCCCAGGTGGAGCCGTACCAGGGCGACGTGTCGATGGCCGATTGGAAGGCGCTCCAGGGCAAGCGCTTCGACACCATCGTGCTCTCCAACGTGCTCGAGCACATTCTGGACGATGCGGGGTCGGTGCAGACCTTCGCGAAGATCCTCCCCGTGGGCGGGGCGCTCATTCTCTTCGTGCCCGCGCTGCCGGCGCTCTTCGGGTCGCTCGACGAGGCGGTGGGGCACCATCGGCGCTACACCCCCCAGACGCTGCGCGCGGTGCTGGAGCAGAACGGCTTCGAGGTCGAGGTGCTGCAGTGGATGAACCTGGTCGGCATTCCCGGCTGGTTCTTGAACGGGAAGCTGCTCAAGCGGCGCGTGCTGCCGCCGCTGCAGGTGCGGCTCTACGATCTGCTCGCGCCCACGCTGGCGTCGATCGAGGCGCAGACGAAGCTGCCCGTGGGCCTGAGCTTGCTGGCGGTGGGCCGCCGCAAATAGAGCCATCTGTCTCCCTCTCCCCCGCGGGGGAGAGGGTCGGGGAGAGGGCTTGCCGCCTTGAAGACGCGCTGGCCATTTCTCCTCGCGGGACTGGTGCTGGCC
>VFKJ01001083.1 GCA_009885595.1 Myxococcales bacterium
TCCCGCAGCGTGCTCGAGGCCTCGTGGGATGCGGGGCTGAGTGGGCCGGGCCGATTACACGACGCGATGATCCGGATCGAGCGGATGACGCCGGGCGAGTTCAAGGCAGGTCCGCACCTGCGCTGGAGCCAGGCCGACACCGAACTCGGCGAGCTCACGATCGCCTCCACCTCCCGGGGTCTCTGCGGGGTCTCGTTCGCGGGAATCGGCAGCATCGAGGAGCGCTGGCCCGGGTGCTCACTCGAGCGCGACACCAGGGGGCTCGCGCCGGTGGTGGCGCAGCTCGAGCGGCGCCTCGCGGCGAATCGCTCAAGCGGCCCCTCGCGGTGGTCTTACGGGGCACCGATCTCCAGGTCGCAGTCTGGCGCGCGCTCCTCGAGATCCCCCCGGGAGCGGTGACCACCTACGCCCGCCTGGCCCAGCAGGTGGGCAAGCCCACCGCCGTGCGCGCCGTGGCGAGCGCCGTGGGAGCCAATCACCTCGCCTGTCTCATTCCCTGCCACCGGGTGATCCAGGCGACCGGGGCACTGGGTGGCTACCGCTGGGGCCTGGAGCGGAAGGCCGCGCTGCTGGCGCACGAGCTGGGCTGAAGATCTCGCGCTCCTGAAAACCTCGGGGGTGCGTGCGCGTTCAGCATGCGGTGCGCGGGAGTCGTCCCGAAGAGGCCTCACGGGGCGCGCGTTTCCGTCGCGAAGTGGACATCGCTTCGAGCAGGTGACACCGGCTGGCGGGTCCCCTTCCGGCGAGAGCAACACTGTTTCTCACGTGAGAAACAGTGTTGCTCGACCTGGGAAGGGACCCCGCCCCGCGACCACCTCGTCACGTGCGGATCCTTGCCCGAAGCCGAAGAGGCCTGCCCGCCCCGAGCACCACCGGGAACCCCTGCCCTCTGCGTCCTTGCAGGCACTTTTCCTTGAGGGCGGTGAGCACAACTGCGGCTACGCATTCAGCCTGAGGCCGATAGAGCCGAAACCCTTGAGCACCGGACTGCCCCGACGCATGGTGGAGACATGAGTCAGCAGTTGAAGCTCGGCAGCCTCGAGCTCTCGAGCCCGTTCATCCTCGCGCCGATGGAGAGCGTCTCGGACTGCGCCTATCGCCGGGTGTGCTGGGACCGCGGGGCGAGCCTGACGTGGACCGAGATGATCCGAGCGCGTGGGCTGGCTCGAAACAACAAGAGCACCTTCGACCTCATCGACACGTTCGATCCCGAGGTGCTCACCGGCGTGCAGTTGATGGTGGCGAACGAGAAGGAGCTCGCCGAGGCCCTGGAGAAGCTCGAGAAGCCGACCCCGCACTTCAGGAACATCCGGGCGATCGATCTGAACTTCGGCTGCCCCTCGCCCGAGGTGATTCGCATCGGCGCCGGCCCTGCCCTGCTCAAGCGGCGCGGCAAGCTGGAGACGATCTTCAAGGTCCTGGCGAGCTGGAAGAAGAGCACCACGCTGCCGATCGGCGCGGTCGGCGCGAAGATTCGCCTCGGCCTCAACCGCCTGGAGCAGGACCGACAGGTCTACCTGCCGATCGTCGAGCTGGCGAACGAGCACCTCGACTACCTCGTCGTGCACGCGAGACACGCGCGGCAGAACAGCGCGGACAAACCGACCTGGAGCGCCATCGCCGAGGTGAAGGCGCGCGCGAAGATCCCGATCATCGCGAACGGCGACATCGTCACCCGGGAAGACTGGGAACGGGTGTCACGCGAAACCGGCGCCGACGGAGCGTTGATCGCGCGCGGGGCGATCAAGAGCCCGTGGGTGTTCCGGGGGCTGCGCGGGGAAGGCTCGGGCCTCCCCGCATCGGACGCGGAGCTCGACGCCGCCGAAGCGCAGTACCTCTCGCTCGCCGATCGCTACGGGAGCAAACTGAAGTTCAAGGAATGGCACACCGAGGGCTTCCGGCGCATGCGCGCGCGCCTTCACGGTGAGTCGGAGAAGGGCCCCGCGCTGCCAGTCAACGAACACATGCAGTGAGCGGAAACGTCAGCCGTTCACGGTCTGGATCAGCTCGGCGTACCCGGCGTCCTTCACCTCGATGCCCACCTCTCCCACCATCGGGCGGTACGACCTGACCGAGAGCACCTTTCGGGCCTTGCCCTCGTGCTGGGCGCAGGTGGGCACGTCGAGCTCGAGCCAGTCCTCTGCTTTCCCGAAGAAGCCACCGACCGTGAACCGGGTCCGCGTCACCTGGGCCGCGGGCTTTCGGCAAATCCCGCAGCAGCGGGGCAGAAAGAACGTCGGAAGGTCCGCGTACACGATGACGCGGCCGCCCCGCGGCTCGAGCTTCACCTCGCACCGCGGACGCTCCAGCTCCCATCGGAGCTTGTCCTCCACGGGCACGGTGTCGCTCCGCCCGACACCCGCGCCGTCGAGCGCGACGGTGAGCGAGTCCAGCGGCTTCTTCCCCTGCAGGATCCCGTCGAGCACTTCGTGCAGCGGGAAGATCTGCTCGCCCTTCTCCAGGCGGAGCGGCTCTCCCGGAGAGCTGCGCCACGTGAAGCCGCGCGCGGTGAGCAGCACGCCAAAGTACCCCTCGAGTGCGCTCAGGACGCTGCCTTCGATCCGGTCTCTTCGATCCGGCAGCGTCCACTCGATGAGCACGGGGTCGACGGCCTCCGCGAACTGCAGTCGGCGGGCGGGCTGCGCGAGCGCGTCGAGCGCGTGCTGAACCGTCATTGCTTCGACTCGCACTTGAACGTGAGCGGCCCTGCGCTCGAGGCCAAGCGCGCGCACCGGGGCCACCTCGCTCCACTCCATCTTCCTGAACTGGCCAGCTGGAGGCGACAACCCCGCCTCCAGCGTCTCCCTGCCTTCGAGCAACGAGCTGGCAGGGGTCGTGTCGAGCGCCGACTCGGAGCCGCTCTGCGCGTGGGCCCAGGCGATGCGCTCAGCCAACGGAGGATGCGAGTCGTATGGGTCGCGCCGCGCCTCGGTGAGGGTGGCCTGTAGCTGGGCCTCCCTGGCCTTGAGCGCGCTGCTCGAGGAGAAGCGCCGGAAGCCCTCGAAGAGATTCCTGGGCGCGATGCCGAGCTGGGCGAGCGGCTCGACCTCCATGCGCATGAAGAGATTCCAGGTCGCTCCCGCCAGCGCGACCTGCCGCAAGCCGCTGGCGTGCGCGGTCTTCCCCGCGATGCGCACACCCCACTCATCGGCGATCAGCTCCTGCTGTCGGCTGATCGCCTGCGTGATCCGCAGGTAGAGCGTGAACATCCAGCTAAAGGGGCGCGCCACCAGCCCGCTGCCGCTTCGCGACACGCTCTGGAGCGTGCGGATCATCACTCCACGGGTCGCCCAGGTGAGCCCACTCAACCTGGCATCACCACCTGCGAAGTGACCGAACTCGTGCGCGAGGATCGCCTTGAGCTGAGAGACGTTCGTGACCGCGAGCAGCCCCAGGCCCACCCCCAACACCCGCTTCCCTCCCAGGCCCAGCACGCCGCCAGCGTTGACCACGAACGCGTTCACCTCGGGGAAGAGGTAGACGTCCGCGGGCATCGGCTGGCCCATCTGCTGCGCCACCTGGCGAATCAATCCGAACAGTCGAGGCTGCTCACGCTCGTCGACTCTGGGCCCCGGTGGCTTCCAGCTCGAGAAGCTCGGGATCAGGCCAACCAGCACGGAGCCGCCCGCGGCCAGGAGGATCACCACTCCCTTGACGTTGACGCTGGAAGAGGCGGTCGCGCCCCAGAAAGCGAAGGCGATCAGCCCCGCGCCCACCGCCAGCCCAACCGCGTAGAAGCTCACCAGGAGCAGCAAGGCGATCGCCGCGCGCAACGTGAGGGAACGGGCCACCATGGTCGCTCCTTACACCGGCGCGTCAGCCGCGGGCCAACAGGGCGAGCGCAGCTCGTTCGAGCTTGCCCGTGGCGTTCCGGGGCAGCGCCTTCACCTGAACCCACGCGCGCGGCACCTTGAACGAAGCCAGGCGCTCGCGCGCCCAGGTCGTCGCCTCAGCCTGATCGAACTTCTCGGCCACGATCACGGCCACCGGCACCTGCCCCCACTCGGCATCTTCGCGCCCGACCACCGCCACGTCGCGGATCGCCGGGTGTTCGCGCAGCACCGCCTCGACCTCGGCGGGGTACACGTTCTCGCCGCCCGAAAGGATCAGATCCATCCGGCGCGATCTCACGCTGAGCCGGCCGCGCGCGTCGAGCACGCCGAGATCCTTCGTCTTGAGCCAGGGCCCGAGCCCCTTCGCCACCGTCGGACCCTTCACTTCGATCTCACCGACTCCGTTCGCATCGGCATCGACGATGCGCACTTCGACGCCCGGAATCGGCGGCCCGGCGCTCTGACCGTCAGCCTCTTCGAGCAACTCGGTGGTCACCTGGCTGCACGCCTCGGTCAGCCCGTAGGTCTGCAGCACCGGCAGGCCGAGCGCGCGCGCGCGCTGCAGCGTCGCCGAGGTCATCGGACCACCGCCGATGAGCGCGGCCTTCACGCCCGTGAAGGCGCGACCGCCGCGCACCTCGAGCACGCGCTCGAGCATGGTGGGCACCAGGCTCACGTGCGTCACGCCTTCGTCCATCGCTGCGCAGGCGCGCGCGGCGTCGAAGTGATCTTCGAGCACGATGGAGGCGCCGTAGAGCGCGCATCGGTAGAGCATCGCGAGCCCGCCGACGTGGAACAGCGGCAAGGTGCCCAGCCAGCGCTGGGTGGGCTCGATGCCGAGGCGCTTCCCGCTCGCTTCGGCGGAGGCGGCGAAGTTCGCGTGCGTCAGTTGGATCAGCTTCGCCGTTCCGGTGGTGCCAGAGGTGAACAGGGCGGCGGCGCTGTCTTCCGGGAAAAGCTCAGGCGTTTGCCCCTCTCCCCGACCCTCTCCCCCGCGGGGGAGAGGGAGACCTGGTTCCAGATCTCCGTAGGAGAATTCGGGGGCGAGCTGCTCGAGCAATGGCACCAGCTCGGCTTTCGTCAGCCGGGCGTTGAGCGGAACGAGGATCGCGCCCCGCCGCGCCGACGCGAAGAACAGCCACACCAACTCCGGGCAGTTCCACGCACGCACCGCGATGCGATCGCCGCGCTGCGCGGTCAGCTGAGCAGTCACCGAAGACACCGCGCGATCCGCCTCGGCCCAGGTCCAGGTGCGGCCGCCAAACAGCAGCGCCGGCGAATCGGGGCGCGCCTGAGCGGCTGCGAACACCGGGCACTTCACGGCACGCCCCACCCCGTCGCCTGCGGCAAGGTGATCTCGCCCTCGAACGGGGTGAAGGGATCCGGCTGCACGCCCTGGAACAGCTCCACCGTCGACAACCCGTGCGCCCAATCCGCGCTCGGCAGCACCGCCGCCAGGTGCGCCGCCGCGGCCCGCGCGATCGGCCCGTCCATCAGCGTGGTCACGTACGCGCCCACCCCGGAGTCATGCGCCTGCTGAGCCAGTTCCAAACACCGCACCAGCCCACCCAGCGCCGCCGGCTTGAGCACGATGACGTCCGCCGCCGCGCGCGGATCTTTCACCAACAACCGCGGCAGCACGTTCGCCTGCAACATCGTCTCGTCCGCCGCGATCCGGCACGGCGTCAGGTGCCTGAGCCTGCGCAGCCCCTCGACGTCCGTCGGCGCGACCGGCTGCTCGCACACCTCGAGCCCGATCGCCTCGAGCCCGCGCAAGGCCGAGCGCGCAGTCGCCTCGCTCCAGCCGCCGTTCGCGTCGATGCGAATGAGCACGTTGGGCCCCACCGCGCGACGCACGGCCAACAACCGCTGCGCCTCTACCGCGAGCGGCCGCGCCGCCACCTTCAACTTCACCACCCGAAAGCCCGCCTTCACCGCGCGCTCGGCAGAGGCGGCCAGGCCCGCGGCGTCATCACCCTCGAGCAGCGCGTTCACCACGAAGTGCGAGCGCAACACCGGCCCCAGCAGGGTCGCCACCAGCACCCCTCGGCGGAGCGCGAGGTGCTCGAGCAACGCGCACTCGGCTGCGTGACGGGCCGCGGGGGTCGAGGACAGGCCCTCGATCGCCTGGGCGATCTCCTCGACCGTGTCCGGGGCGCGGGCGAATTCGAAGCGCTGCAACGCCGCCAGCGTGGCCTCGGGCGTCTCGGTGCCGAACGACGCCATCGGCATCGCGTCACCGCGCCCGAGCACGCCGTCGCTGCGGAAGCCGACCTTGAAGCCGACCCGCTCATCCATCGGACCACGCGCCGTCTGGATGGCTTTTCGAAGCCAGAGCGTGAAGGGCTCGATCTCGAGCTTCATTGGGAGAGCCCTACCGCAAAGAGGAGGCCGAAGATCAACTGCAGTCGCGCGGTGGCGGCGAGCGCGGCGTTCAAAGCCGTTCCCGTCTGGGTGAAGAGCACCCGCAGGGGGGGAATCGCCAGGGGCAGCGCCGCCCAGCTCAGCATCACCAGGGGCCCGGTCGCGCCACTGAGCCACAGCCCCAGCGGCACCAACGCGCTCAACCCCAGGCAGGCGACGTACTCGGCCTTCCCGAAGCCGACGCCGAACCGCACCACCAGCGTCTTCTTTCCCGCGGCCGCGTCGGTCTTCTGATCGCGCGTGTTGTTGACCGCGAGCAGCGCCACGCCGAGCAACCCGACCGGCACCGCGGCGAGCATCGTGAGCGGCGTCACCGTGTGCGCCTGCACCAAGTAGGTGCCGCCGACGGCGACGAAGCCGAAGAACACCAGCACGAACACGTCGCCCAGCCCGTTGTACGCGAGGGGGAAAGGGCCTCCGGTGTAGGCGTAGCCGGCCAGCAGCGAGCACAGCCCAATCACCACCAGCGGCCAGCCGGCGACGGCGACCAGGTAGAGGCCCACGGTGAACGCGAGCCCGAAGCAGACGAAAGCGCCGCGAATCACGGCGGACGGCGTGAGCCAGCCCTGCTGCGTCGCGCGGGGAGGTCCGAGCCGGTCTCCCGTGTCGGCGCCCCGCTTGAAGTCGAAGTAGTCGTTCACCAGGTTGGTGCCGATCTGAATCAACAGCGCGCCGATCAGCGCCGCGAGCGCGGGGCCAACCGCGAACACGTGATCGCGAAAGGCGAGCGCCGAACCGACCGCCACCGGCACGAAGCCCGCGACCAGCGTGCGCGGACGCGTCGCCAGGAACCAGGCCTCTGTGGTGCTCACCGGGGCGAGCGCGTTCACGGCGCCAAGCCCTCCGGCTCACTGAGCCAACGCGGAGCGAGGAACGAGCGCACCTCCGCCGCGTACGCCGCGGGGCACTCGAGATGCGGAGCGTGGCCCACCCCGCTGAAGGAGACCCGCCAGGCCATCGGCAGCTCGGCTGCCATCTGCCGCGCGAGGCGCGTGTACTTCGCGTCTTCAGTGCCGCTCATCAGCAGCGTCGGCACCCGCAGGCCCTGCAGCGCGGGGGAGAGATCGGGCTGCGCCCCCTGCCCCAGCAGGCGCAGCGCGGAGGCCAGGCCCTCGGCGGTGTGACTGACGCGGCGCGCCCGCAGCGCCTGTTGCTCCCCGGCCGGCAGCGCGCGCAGTCCCTCGAACATCGGCAGGCCTTCCCATTGGCTGACGAACGCGTCGACGCCGTGCGCGTTGATCCGCTGCGCCAGGGTCTCGTCGGCGCGACGGCGCAGCACGCGATCATGACGCCGCCGCAGGCCGGCCGCGCAGGACTCGAGCACCAGGCGCTCCACCTCGCGCGGGAACCGAGCGGCGACGGCCAGCGCGAGCCGCGCGCCCTGCGAGTAGCCGATCAACACCGTGCGCTGGTGAAGCAGCGCGCCGATCGCCGCGACGGTCTCGTCCCAGCTCGCGGGCGGGGTGTGACCGTGACCAGGCAGCTCGACGCAGCGCGCGCTGAGCACGTCGCCGAGCAGCGGCTCGAGGTGATCGAACGAGTGCGCCGACCCCGTGAACCCGTGCAGGAAGAGCGCGTTCAGCTCGCCCTTTCCCCAGTGGTGCACGCTGAGCCTCATGGAGCGGAACCGGTAGCAGCGGAACGCTGCGCGAGACAGACGGGAGCGAAGCGGACGTCTGGCCGAGGTGGAGCGACCCAGGTCATGGAGCGGAACCGGTAGCAGCGGAACGCTGCGCGAGACAGACGGGAGCGA
>VFKJ01000811.1 GCA_009885595.1 Myxococcales bacterium
CTGTGCCGGCCCCTTTTCTGGGGGACTCCTGAGATAAACGCGTTCTTCCCCTCTCCCCGACCCTCTCCCCCTGTGGGGGCGAGGGAGACAGGAACATCGCTTCCTCCCTGAGTGTCCACGGGTACGATGCGCACCTCCTTTCAGGGGGAACACCACATGAGAGTCTCACCCCGTGGCGCCGTGAGCCGCCGCCTCGTCCTTGGCCTCGGCATCGCCGTGGCCGTCGGCCTGGGCATCGCCAGCACCCAGACCTGCCTGCGCGTCGGCTTCTCCACCGGGCTCTGGCTCGACCAGTGTCCTGACGGGGAGCTGCGCCAGACGATCGAGGTCTCCGCGCCGGAGCTGAAGCGGGGCGCGCCGGGCCACGTGCTCGTCACCGTCAACGCTACCTACCTGGTGGCGCCCAACGACGAGCGGCGCACCGAGTCGATCCGCAGCTTCACCCCCGTGGTCTCCCTCGTCAGCGCGACCGGGGAGACCCAGCTCACCCCGAAGAAGAGCTGGGAGAAGACCGGCGGTGGCCTGCAGGCCGAGCTCGAGCTGCCGAAGGTGACCGACGGCGACTACCAGCTGCGCACCCGCATCACCTCACCCATCGGAGAAGAGGTGCTCGAGCTGCCCCTGCCGCTCTACACGCCGGCGCGCGTGCACGTGATCACCGACCGGCCGCTCTACGAGCCGGGCAACACGGTGAAGTTCCGCGCCGTCGCGCTCAAGGCCTCCGATCTCACCCCGCTGGAGGAGCGCCCCGGCACCTGGCGGGTCACCAACGCGCAGGGCGAGCTGCTGCTCGAAGAGCGCGCGCCCACCGGCCCCTGGGGCGTGGTGTCGGGCACCTTCCCGATCGATCGCGGCGGGCAGTCGGGCTCGTGGACCGTCACCTGGCAGTCGGGCAGCCAGAGTGAGTCGCGCAGCTTCACCGTCAAGCCCTTCACCCTGCCCCGCTTCCGGGTGGAGGCCTCGCCGGTCAAGCCGTTCTATCGGCGCGGTGAGCGGCCGGTGCTCAAGGGCTCGGTCACCTACAGCTCCGGCGCGCCGGTGGCGAACGCGAAGCTCGAGCTGAGCTGGAACGTGTCAGGTGACTGGCCGCCGCCCACCAGCTGGGTCGAGGGCAACGCGCTGCCCAAGCTCGCCACCACCAACGCGACCGGCGCCTTCACCGCGGAGCTGCCCCCGGTGCCCGAGGATCTGCAGGGCACGGCCACCCTCTCGGCCAGCGTCGGCGCCGTCGACGCCGCGGGCGATCGGGTGGAAGGCAGCGCGAGCATCCTCCTCTCGCAGGACCTGATCGGCGTCTCGGGCGTCACCGAGCTCGCTGCCGGCCTGGTGGAAGGCTTCAACAACCGGCTCTTCCTCCGCGCCACCACCCCCGACGGCCGCGTGCTCGAGGGCGTCACCCTCAACGTGAAGCGGCTGTGGGAGCCCACCGACAAGGGCACCGAGGCGAAGGTCGACGAAGACGGGGTGGCGAGCCTGCAGGTCGATCCCGGTCCGCCGGTGAACATCGTCATTCCCGCGATGCCCTTCCGTCCCCCGCCCCGCACCAAGCTGGTGGTGCGCGACGGCCTGAGCGAGCGGCTCGGGCTCAACGAAGACGACGGCGAGGTGTCGCTGGCCGATCGAATGGCCTTCGATCGCCTCGACGCCAGGCTCGAGCCCTGCGCGCGCTACGTGCTCGACGACGGCGGCCAGGTGAGCGTCGGCCTGCTGGTGCGCGCCTCGGGCGCGGTGGTGTCGATGGCCGTGCCCGGCGGCAAGCTCGGCAAGTGCGTGGGAAGCGTGCTCGAGAGCCTCTCGCTGGGCTCCGGCAAGGAGCGCTTCTTCGAGGCCAGCTGGTCCTTCAACGACGAAGAGCTGCCGCGCTTCGAGGTCTCCCTCGACGGCCTGCCGCAGGTGCCCGAGCCGCTGCAGTACCTGCTGGCCGAAGCCCTGCTGGAGGCGCGTGATTGCCTGCCGGCCACCGTCAAGTCGGGTCAGCTGCCCCGCCTGCTGCAGTGGAAGGTGGGCGATCAGCGGCGCGTGGAGCTGTCGTGGGTGCCGGTGCAGGGCGACGGGTACGCGGAAGGCGCGCTGTCCTGCATCACCTCGCGGGTGAAGGCGCTCGAGCTGCCGAAGGTGATGGTCGACCCCGAAGCAGAGCTCGATCAGGACAGGTCGATCGGGGTGGCGCACGTCTCGGTGAGCGCGCCCGAGAAGTACGAGGCCCTCAAGCCGCAGGACACCATCATGGTGGGCTACGAGTTCCTCGTCACCGCGAAGAAGGGCAACGAGAACTTCGGCAGCACCCGGCTGCGCATGAACCCGGGCACGGTGCCGCCGATCCGCCTGCGCGCGTCGTCGCAGCTGCTGAAGGTGGGCGACCACGTGAAGGTGGAGATCCTCCGCGGGCCTGACTTCCAGGGCGAGCTGCCCGAGAAGCTGTACCTCACGCACGCCTTCGAATCGTTGGAAGCGAAGGTGGACAGGGAGACCCGCACCGCCGAGTTCACCATCCCCACCGGGTGGCAGGGCTGGGCCGGGGTGCAGTGGGGCGGCGGCCAGGTGTTCCTCTTCGTGCAGCCCAAGGCGGCGCTCGCGGTGAAGGTGACCCCCGAGAAGGAGCGCTACGCGCCGGGCCAGGTGGCGCAGCTGGGCATCGAGACCACCGTGGGTGCGACGGGGGGGCCCGCCGCCGTCGGCCTCTTCGGCGTCGACGACAGCCTCGCTCAGCTCGCCTCGCTCCCCGGGGCAGACGAGCTCGCCTCGCTCAGGCCGCAGGCGACCGGCGCCGCGGCGTTCGGTTCGATGGACGCGCAGGCGCTCTCGCTGGGGCGCATTCGCGGGGAGAACGCGGCGGCCGCCACCCTGGTGCGCGTCTCTGCGATGCCGCCGCCTCCGCAGGTCGAGGCCGCAGTGTCGGTGTCGGGGAACACCGTGTTCGATCCCAACGAGGCACAGGTCGATCGCTTCTATGCGGTGCTCGGTGAGCTCTACGGCCAGGTGCGCACCTGGGAAGCGTCGGCGCCGGCGCTGGAGAAGATGACGCCCCCGGTGATGGCGCGGCTGTGGAACCAATCGCTCGACGCGGTGGAGGCCCGCAAGGAATCGGCGCGCGACGCCTGGGGCCGGAGGCTGCGGCTGCATCGCCTGCCCATGGATCTGCTCGCGCTCACCGAGCCGCGCGCCGTGGTGATCAACGGCACCCGGCTGCCTGAAGACACGCAGAACTGGTCGCAGTGGGTCGCGAAGGAGATGCCGTGAAAAAGTTCATCGTCTTCGGTCTCACCTTCCTCTCGATCTTCGGCCTCGTGTTCCTGGCACTCACCACCAGATTCCAGGCGCGCGCTCCCTCGATGTCGATGCGCGACCAGGGCCGGTACGACAAGGCCTTCGAGGAGCCGTCCCCGGTGACGGCCGCCCCCTCGCCCGAGATGCCCATGGAGCTGGAGGAAGGGAAGATGGGCAAGAAGGACATGGCGGTGAGGCGCGCCGCGCCCAGCAGCCCGAAAGGCGGTAGCGCTTTCTCGGGCCTCCTCGGCAGCGGCGGTGGCGGCGTCGGTGATGCGATCGGCATCGGCGGCATCGGGACCAAGGGCCGCGGCGGCGGCGTGGGCGGCTACGGCTCAGGCGTCGGGGCGCTCGCCGACGCAGAGGGTGGCGAGGTGTCGCAGCCGGCGCCCACCCGCGCGTGGTTCCCCGAGACGTTCCTGTTCGAGCCGCTGATCGTCACCGACGCGCAGGGCCGCGCGAACGTGCCGGTGAAGGTGCCTGATCGCCTCACCACCTGGCGCGTGCTCGCGCTGGCGCACTCGCGGCAGGGCAGCCAGGCCGGCAGCGTCGCCAGCTTCCTCGGCACCCTGCCCACCTACGTCGAGCCCGTCACCCCGCCGTTCCTCTACGCGGGTGACTCGGTGCGGTTGCCGATTCAGGTGGTGAACACCACCGACGCCGACGTCAGCAGCACGCTGGCCTATGGGATCAGCGGCGCCACCCTCTCGGCCACGGGCGGCGCGGTGAAGGTGCCCGCCGGCGGCAACGCGCTGCAGTACGTGACCATGACCACCACCAAGCCGGGCCTGGCGCTGTTCAAGGCGACGCTCGGCAACACCGACGCGATCGAAAAGACCATCGAGCTCAAGCCCGCGGGCCGTCGGGAGATCATCGCCAAGGGCGGCACCCTCGCCGCGCCGCGCACCTTCACGCTCACCGGCCCCGCCAATCCCCTGCCTGGCACCGAGGCGGTGCGGCTCAAGGTGTACCCGGGCGCGCTCGGCCTCGTGCGCAACGAGCTCTCCGCGGCGCCTGGCCGCGGCGGGGTGGCCGAAGACGCGTACCTGCTGCAGTTGCTGGGGCAGGCGCCCGCGCTGCTCGTCTCGCTGGGCGCGAGGCCCGACGAGCCCACCATTCGCGATCTCTCCGTGCTCGCGACCCAGCGGGTGATGCAGTACTCGCGCGGGCCCTCGGTCGACACCGCCACCCTGCTCGCCGAGGCCGCGCTGGCGCACCCGCAGAACCCCGTGCTGGCGCGCCTGGGCGAGCGGCTCGCGCTCCAGGTGGCGCAGCAGCAGCGCGCCGACGGCACCTGCCAGGGCGCCAATGGCTGGACGCTGCAGCGCCTGCTGGTGACCACCTCGGACTGCGTGCGGGCGGCCCGCGCTTCGACCGACTCGCCCGCCGCTCGCCAGCGCGCCACCGCGGTCACCCTGAAGGCCTCCGGCGCCTTCGAGCGCAACGCCGCGCGCGTGAACGACGCCTACACGGCGGCGGCCATCCTCGCGTCGGGCGCGATCACCGGCGGCCTGGGCGACACCTTGCGGAAGCTGGTGCTGGAGAAGCTGGTGGAGTCGTCCGACGGCGGGAAGTACCTGCCGGTCGACTCGGGCGTGGTGCGCGCCGATGGCGTGGCGCCGTCGACGCACGAGGCCACCGCGATGGCCATCCTCGCCCTGCAGGACGTCAAGGACGCGCCGCTGGCGGATCTCGGCACCTACCTCCTCTCGGGCTACTCGTCGTACTCGGGCTGGGGCGATGGCCGCGCCAACCTGGTGGCGCTGCGCGCGGCGGTGCGGCTGTTCAAAGATCCAGTGCCCCCCGGCGTGAAGATCACCCTCGAGCGTGACGGCGTGGCGATCACCACCGGCGTGCTCGACGCGGCCGCGCTGCAGGACGTGCTGTCGATGGATGCTGATGCCACCGGCAGCGGCGGCGCGCACACCTGGACGCTGCGGGCCGAGCCCGCAGTGCCGGGCCTGGGGTACAGCCTGCAGCTGATCTCCTACTCAGCGTGGAAGGACGAGCCGGGCGGCGGCCTCGAGCTGACCACCGAGCCCCCCCAGGTGCTCAAGGTGGGGTTGCCTTCCGAGGTGAAGCTCACCGCCGCCATGCCCGGGGGCTTGATGATGAAGCTCGAGCTCTCGCTGCCCGCCGGCGTGCAGACCGACTCGACCTCGCTCACGCGGCTCGTCTCCAGCGGCGCGATCACCAACTACGAGACCGAAGATGGGCTCGTCACCCTGCACCTGCCCGCGCAGGGAAACGGGGCGCTGTGGCAGGCCAACGTGGGCGTGATCGCGACGCTCGCCGGCACGCTGCACTCGGGGGCGTCGTCGCTCTCGGTCGACGGCAACTACGGCCGGAAGAAGGACTTCGCGCCGGTCGCGTGGCGCGTGGAGTGAACCCTCTGTCTCCCTCTCCCCTGCGGGGGAGAGGGTCGGGGAGAGGGCTTACCGTTTTTCCCGTCAGCGCTCTTCCAGCAGCGCTTTGATCTCCTTCACCCGCCGGGTGACGAACTCGCGCTCGAGCTTCTGGAACGCCTCGGGCAGCAGCTC
>VFKJ01000591.1 GCA_009885595.1 Myxococcales bacterium
AGCCGGCTGTACGCTGGTCGATTGAGTTGCCACTTCGTCAGGTGAGCGACCTTGCCGCGGGTCGAGAGCCCGCCCGTGACGAGCCCCGAGCAGATCCTGCACCCCCACGTCCCTCAAGGCTGTTGCTTCTCCACCCAGCGCCCATCCTTCCGCTCGTAGGTCTCCAGGTAGAACACCTCGTCCTTCCGCGCGAACGACGTCAGCCACGGGCTCAGCTGAGATCCATACAACTTGATCGCCGCGAGCTTGCGCGGAGCATCGATCGGCACCCGCTCGCTCGGCACCATCGTCGCGAGCATCCCGGGCAGGGGGGGCGTGGGCAGCTCAGGCGTGAGGTACTTCACGCAGTCCGACGGCCAGCACTCCCCCGCGTGCACCACGCCGCGATGAACGATCGGCGCGGTCGTCAGCCGATCGAGCGCGCGCCGGAAATACGTGTACGTCATCGCGTGATCAGGGTGCTCGTCGATCGCGTGGGGCAGGTAGACCGCCTTCGGCTCGAGGCGCTTGAGCAGCGCCTCGAGATCTCCGGTGAGCGCCTCTGACGTCCAGTCCGCCGGCTTGCCGGTGCGCGCGGTGTGTTCGTCGAGCCGCCCCGCGCGGCGATCGGCGTAAGTGCCCGTGCGCGCCACGCACTGGCCGATGGCGTCGCGGTGCTCCATCGGGGCGTGCGGCTCTTCCGTCAGCTTCGCCAGCGCACCGTCGGGGTAGCCGAGGAAGTGCACCTCGGTGACGCCCAGGCTCTTAAGCGCGGCCACGCTCTCCGCTTCGCGCAGGTAGCCATCTCGCTCGCAGGAATAGTCGCCGTTGGTGACGATGATCACCGCGACCCGCCGGCCTTCACGCACCGCCCGGTCCATCACCCCGCCGGCGAGCAGCACCTCGTCGTCAGGGTGCGGAGCGATCACCAGCATGTCCACTGCGCTGCGCTCGCCCGCGAGCCGGCCCACACACGCGCTCAGCGCGAGGAGGCTGATGAGGTACCACTGCTTCACCCCGCGAAGAATGCGCCATGTGCCGAAGCCACGCCACCTGCACGAACTTGTGAAAGAAGGCAGCCCGTGGCCGAGACGGAGGTGAGCTCAGCGCTGAATTCCCCCGGCTCGATCCTGATCGACGGCGCCAATGGCGTGACCACCGCCCCCCGCGCGCACTTTCCGCAGGCGGGCCTGTGGTTGGCGGCGGCGGTCATCGTCGCGGTGGTGGTGCGGGTGGTGAAACGCCCCGCGGTGGTGGCGGTGCTGCTGGTGCTCGGCGCCTTGCCGGGCCTCGTGCACGTGCTCGCGCTGCGGGCCGACGCGCCCCTGCAGCGGCCTGCGATGACGGAGGCGATTGGCGTCACGCTGGGTGATCTTCAGCAGCGTGTGCCCTGGCCGCAGCGCCAGGTGAGGGTGGTTCGAGAGGAAGACGACGTGCTGTTTCCCCTCGGCCGGTATGCGCTGCCGAGCCGGCCCGAGGTCAGTGGCGCGGCGACCGAGCTCGAGCTCGGCGCAGGTCCGCTGGGGCAGGTGTGCCGGCAACGAGAAGAGCGCGTCAGCTGCGGGGTGCTCCCGTGATCGCGCTGCTCGGGTTGGTCGTGCTGCAGGCGAGCGGGGCGGTGATTCGGCAGGTGCTCACCCGGTGCGGGTGGCGCGTGGCGTTGAGGTCGCCTTCGTCGGCGTGGTTCGCGGTGGTGGTCGCGTATGCGGCGTCGTTGGGCGGACCCGGGGTGTTCGTGTTGTTGGGCCTGGCGTTGGTGGCGTCTCAGGCGTCAGCCCTCTCCCCAACCCTCTCCCCCGCAGGGGAGAGGGGGCTTCTCGGCTTGACTACGATCGTCCTGGCTCGGCCCTGGATTCCCACCCAGTGGGATGAGTTCGTCTGGCTGGGCAAGGCGCGCTTCGAGTCACTCGGGTTTGGCGCGGGCGTGCAGGCCGCGCTCGATCCTTCGCAGCACCTGATCCCCGCAGGCTATCCACCGCTGTGGCCTTCGATCGTCGGGTGGCTGTCGCTCGGACAGGACTCGATCTCCACGCACGTGCTCGCGGCCAGCGTGCTGGTGTTGCTGTGCGCGGCCACCGCCCTCGAGGCGATCTCGGCGCAGCGCCCGAACCTGCTGGCGATGGCGGTGCTCGTGGCCGCGCCGCTGGTGTGGGTGCACGCGAGATCGACCTACGTCGATCTCCCCGTCGGCCTGCTCGGCGTCGCGTTCGTGAGCCTGCTGCTCTCGAGCGATCGGCCCCCGCTGCTGGCCGGGGTGATCGCGGTGGTGCTCGTGGGCTTCAAGGACGACGGCCTCGCGCAAGTGCTCGCGGGCACCGGAGCGGCGCTGCTGGTGCAGCGCAGGTGGCGCCTCGCGCTCCCGGCGATCGCGGCGCTGATCACCACGGCCACCTGGCGCTGGTTGGTGCACTCGCAGGGCGTGCCGCTGTTCGATCACGCGCTGGGCGTGCCGCAGTGGAGTTGGATCCCCCGGCTCATTCAATTGCTCGCGCTCCACGCCTCCGAGGGCTTCTCGTGGGGCGTCTTCTGGGCGGTCACCCTCGGGGTGCTGCTGATGCCCTCGAAGGATCCGACGGTGCGCGTGCTCAAGGTGATGTTGGGACTGTTGCTGTTCTTCACCGCCGTCGCGCTGCTCTCTGGCCCCGAGCGCGTGCGGGTGTTCGCGGAGAACGGGACGCTGCTCAACCGCGTGCTGCTGCAGTTCTGGCCGACCGCTGCCTTCCTGGTGGTGAGCGGGGCCCGTGCTCCGCAGACCTCCGGGTGAGGGGGAACTCTTCCTTCACCTGGCTCTCGCCCCAGAGCTGCGCGAGCGTCGGGCCTTCGTTGGTCCTTCGCTCGCGGAACAAGAAGTTCGCCCACTCGAAGAACCAGACGCGGCGCCCGATGCGGTAGTACCAGCGCTGGGCGTCGCGCAGCCTCGGATCGCGGTGCCACAGCCGCCGCAGCGCACGCGGGCGGCTCTGCATTCCGACCTCCATCAACTTCACGAAGGTGATCACCAGCCAGGCCGGCAGGTGTCTGGTCGCGAGCACCTGGTGTTTGTAGTCCCAGCGGCGCTGATCGACCTGCAGCACCCGGCGGTGCTTCGCCTCCTCGAAGAACCCGGTCCAGCGATGCGGAGTGACGTACAGCATCTGCACCTGGTCGGGATCGGCCTGGAGCAGCTGCCGGAAGCCGCGCCAATAGTCGGCAGCGCGCTCTTCTTCGAAGCCCACCACCCAGGTCGCCAGCGAGAGGATGTCGTGCTCACGCAGCAGGCGGATGGCCTCGTGATCGACGGCGGTGGTGGAGCCCTTCTTGATCTTCTGCAGCGTCGCCTCATCGGTGCTCTCGGTGCCCAGGAGGAAGCGGGAGACGCCCGCGCGTTTGTAGAGCGGCAGCAGATCGGCGTCGCGCACGATGTCACCGGCGCGCGTGGAGCCGACGATCTCCACGTCGACGTTCTCCGCGATCATCGCTTCGCAGAACTCCTTCCAGGCCTTGCGCTGAGAGGTGGGGTTCTCGTCGGCGAGGTTGATGATCTCCACGCCCTGCTCGCGATGAAGGCGGGCGATCTCCTTCGCGAACTTGACGGGGTCGCGGTGGCGCCAGCGGGTCCAGAAGCCGCGTTGGCCGCAGTAGCTGCACAGGTGCGGGCACCCGCGGGAGAACTGCATCACCACCGCGCGCTTGCCGCCCCAGTAGTGGTAGCGCGAGAGGTCGACCAGCTCCCAGCCGACCCGGTACGCGTCGAGGTCGCGGATCATCTCCGCGTCGGGCGTGGCGAAGGGGACTCCCAGGCGGCGGTACGCGATGCCGCGCACGTGCTCGAGCTTCGCCCCGCTCTCGAGCGCGGCGATCAGCTTGACGATGGTGTCTTCGCCTTCACCCCGCACGATGAGGTCGAGCTGGGGTTCCTGCTGGAGCACCTCGCGCCAGTGATACGTCGGGAACACGCCGCCGTAGATGAGGCGCAGCTTCGGCAGGCGGGCACGCAGCGTGCGCGTGAGCTGCGCGACGGTGGGGTGCGCCGAGGTCGAGCCCGCATGACCGACGAGCACCGCCTCGGGCTGGCGCCGGCAGATCTCATCGACGATGCGCTCGGGCTCGAGGTTGGTGAGATCGGCGTCGAGCAGCTCGACCTGGTGACCGGCGTCGAGCAGCGGACCGCCCAACGACAGCAAGCCCAGCGGCGGGAGGTGATCGTCGGGAACGCAGCGGCTCCCGATGGCGGTGTGCGGCGGGTTGAGGAGGAGGATGCGCATGCGGTGAGAGTACGGACCGCGGCGCGCGGGGATTCCGGCGATGGGCTGAGCGGTCGGAAGGCGGGGCTGAACGGCCCAAAGGGAACGCGGTGGCTGAGGGAAGCTGCTCAGTGCTCGGGTCGAGCTGGCCGCTCAGCTCGCGGCTCTCGTCACGCAGGTGACGCAGCTTCGTGATGGTGACGTCGGGGGCGGGAGGGGTCCCAGCCCACTATGCGTGAATGTCACTCAAAACGCCTTTGAGTGACATTCACACAAGAAGAACGTCGGAAGACCGCTCCAAACTGGTGCAATCGGCGTTCGATTTGCTCGGTCTGGCGCCTCGAAATTTCAGTGGTGCCGTCCAAAACACCCCTGAGTGACATTTACGCATAGAGGGCGTGGACCCTCGACCAGGCGGGCGTGAGCATCACGAAGCCGAGTGAACCGAATGACTGGAGCCGCGCACTGAGGGGCGGGTTCGTCACGAGCACGCCTCAGACCCATTCACACCGCCGCCCCCAGGGCTGGTTTCCCCTCACCCTGATCCTTTCCCCCGGGGTGAAATGTGGATCACGCGGTGGCCCTTCGCCTCGGGCGGACCGATCGCCGCGTTGAGCGCGTGGTGCAGCTCATCAAGCCGCACCACGTACATCGTCACCGTCGACTTCACGGTGCTCGGCATGTCTTCGGTGTACCGCACGTACCAACGCAGCTCGCCGAGCGTGTGATGGAAGGCCTCGACCGCGGCCTGCTCCAGGGGATCCAGGCGGACCAGCTCGCTGAAGGTGATGCTGGTGAAGCTGCTCCTGCACAGCTCGATCATCCCCTCGCGCGTGCGCAGCCGGCTGAACAACCCCACCGCTTCGTCTTGCTTCGACGTCAGCCGCTTCATCACCGCGTCGGCATCGAGCGAGAGCAGGTGCCGCACCCTGGCCGTGTCCGCTTCCCAGCGATCGACGCCGGGCTTGGACAACCGCGCCAGCAGCTTCGCCAGCTCCAGCTCCACCAACGCCGTGCCGCTGAGCTTCTTCGGCTTCGCCTTCACTTCTGTCTCCGGTCGAACGCCTCGAGGACCGACGGGGACGACTGCGGCAACAACACCCGCTGGGAGCCGCGCTGAAGCAGCGCCTGGGTCTCGCGCAGCCCCGGCTCGTTCACGTCACACAGCACCAGGGCGTAGCCCTCGGAATCGAGCTGCTTTGCCAACGCGCGGCCGATGCCACTGCTCGCGCCTGTCACCACCGCGACCGGGGTCGTCATGGCGCGGAACCATCGCACAGGGTGCTCAGCGCAGCGGGGGAAACCCCATCGCTTCGCGCAGCGCCTGGAACTCCTTGGTCCACTGCGAGGCGGCGTCGCGCACCGTGAGCCGCCGTGCCTCCCGAGCGGAGTCGAGGGACGGAGTCATCACGTCGATCATCACCAGCACGTCCTTGCCCTCGCGCGGCACCACGTCGACGTGCTCGACGATCTGCAGCTTTGCCTCGCGCGCGGCGGACACCACGCGGTCGGCCTCGAGCGCCGCGGTGCACACCACGAAGCGTCCCTCGGGCGTCAGCCAGCGCGCCGCGGCGAGCGCGTAGTCTTCGATGCCCCCGCGGGTCTCGAAGCGGCAGGCGGCGGCGTGGGTCTTCTCGCTCTCGGGCCCGCTGCCCTGGGGGAAGTAGGGAGGGGTGCCGGTGATCAGCGGGAAGCGGGTGCCCTCGGGCAGCGTCGCGGGATCGCGCAGATCGCCATCGATGATCCGGCAGCGCGACTCCACGCCGTTCCACGCGATCGATTTGCGGCCCATCGCGGCGCGGTCGGCTTGCGCCTCGATGCCGGTGACGTCGGCCTCGGGGAAGCGCCAGGCCATCATCAACAACACGCTGCCCAGGCCGCAGCCGAGATCGAGCAGGCGGTGCGCACTCAACGCCTGCGCATGCGGCGCCGCGATCGCCGCGGTCACCAGATCGTCGAGGCTCCAGCGGTGGCCGCGCTGCTTCTGGAACAGGCGCCACTCTCCGGTGAGAAAGCAGAGATCCTCATCGTCTGCAGGCTGAAGCTCGGGGCGGCCCTCAGCGCCGCGCGGGCGGGGGCCAGGTGCGATCCACCCGGGGGGTCTTCTCGCTGTGCGGATGATGCCGGCCACGCCGACGCCAACCTAACTCAAGCGACCGATCCCGTTCTCCACGAACGAGTCGAACAGCCACGTGCTTCCGGTGTTCCTGGCACCCGAGACCCGTGGCCTTCGACTCGTTCGCGCAAAGCGGGAACGCGACGAAAAATCACACCTCGCAGGGGACCGACGCATCCGACGTTTGGGTACCCGTAGCCGGACAAGGCCTGCCTGAAATGAGCGGATCGGGCGGGACCCACGGGGGGAGCGGATGCCGGTGAGAGCGCGTCGAGACTTCCGGCGCCCCCGCGAACGCGGCGATCACACCCATGGCGAGCGCGGTCCACCCGATCAGGATCAACAGGGCGAAAGAGATGAGGCTGATGTTCTTCATGGCGAACTGACCCTGAGCAGCCGCCGTGCCGACTTCACATCGACTGAAATGGCGCCGTTACCAAGCGGCAGCCTGGCTCTGGAGGTGTTGCGCCTGTTGCAGGTGTTGCAGATGTTGCAGGCGTTGCAGGCTGCAGGTGTTGCAGTGCGGATCTCGTCTCCCGATTTCAGGGCTCCCGGAAGTCCCGGGGGTCGAGGCCGTACCGCTCCATCCACCGCTGTACCTGCATGCGGGCCTTGCCCATCGCCCGCGCGACCGCCGAGACGTTGCCGGCGTG
>VFKJ01000216.1 GCA_009885595.1 Myxococcales bacterium
CGATCGCCACGTCGGCGATGTTGCCGTTGGTGATCCACATCTTCGAGCCGTTGATCACGTACGAGTCGCCGTCCTTGCGCGCGCGCGTCACCATGCCGCCGGGATCGCTGCCGTAGTCGGGCTCGGTGAGGCCGAAGCAGCCGATCGCCTTCCCCTGGGCCATCCCGGGCAGCCAGCGCTCCTTCTGCGCCTCGCTGCCGTAGGACCAGATGGGGAACATGCACAGCGAGCTCTGCACCGAGGCGAAGCTGCGCAGGCCCGAGTCACCGCGCTCCAGCTCCTGGAGGATGAGCCCGTACGCCACGTTCGAGAGCCCCGCGCAGCCGTAGCCGGTGAGGGTGGCGCCGAACACGCCCAGGTCCGCCAGCTGGGGGATGAGCTCGACGGGGAAGGTGTGGTGGCGGAAGTGTTTGCCGACGATCGGCAAGTATTCCTTGTCGATGAACTTCGCGACGGTGTCGCGAATGGCGCGCTCTTCGGCGCTGAGCATGTCGTCGATGCGGTAGAGATCGGTGATGGCGGCTCGGCTCATGGGGCCCGCGTGTAGCAGGCCCCCCCGGCCGATCGCTACCTCCGGGCGCCGCGGATGATCACCGGGAACTGGTTGGCGTCATAACCCCCCACGTACACGGCGCCGCTCGAGGCGCGGAAGGCGCTGAAGGTGACGTTGATCACCGGCAGATCGGGCGTCATCACGCTCCAGCTGGTGCCGTTGAAGCGGTAGCCCGCCTGACCGGACGACGAGAACCCGCCGCCGAAGGCGAACGCCAGCGTGGGCGAGATGCCGATGACCGAGGTGATCGACGCGCTCAGACCCGAGGGGACGTAGACGTTCGTCCAGTTGGTCGCGCCCCGCTCCGCGATGATCGGCCCCGAGCCGGTGACCCACTCATGGCCCGGCGAAGAGCCGCCGCCCCGCCAGCTGGGCATGGGCGCCGTGGGCTCGAGGGCGAAGCTCTGCTGGCCGGGCGAGTAGCGCACCACGGTGTCGTCGGCGGGGATGAAGTAGTCCCCCGAGGCGCCGCGCCAGCAGTTGTCGGGGCCGACCGCGCCTACCATCACCGGGCTCGCAGCGAGCGTGACGCCGTCCCAGCGGTAGGACACGCCGTCGTTCCCGTTGCCCTTGGAGCCGACCGCCAGCACGTGGTCGTCGGCGATCACGCAGAGCGAATCGAGCACCTCGTCCGAAGCGGCGATGCGGCGATCGCTCCAGGCGCCCGCGTCGGCGCAGTCAGCGGCGCACTCCAGGAAGTGGACCGTGGTGACGATGAAGAAGTGACCGCTGGCGCTGGCCTCGAAGTCGAGGGGCTGCAGGCCGGGGAAGGTGAGCACCTGCACGAACGGACCGCCCGTCGAGCGGTAGAGCCGGCCCGAGCCGCTCATCGCCCAGATCCCCGCATCGGTCTCGGCGAAGCCGACGATCGCTCCGGAGTTGGTCGGCGCCGGGCTGAGCGTGAGCGTGGCGAAGTCCCAGATGCCGTCGCCGCCGTCCGTCGCTCCCCCGCCACCGCCCGTGCTGCCACCTCCGCCACCCGAGACTCCGCCGCCGCCGCCGGTCGTACCGCCTCCGCCGCCGGTGACACTGCCTCCGCCCTGCCCTCCGCCC
>VFKJ01000897.1 GCA_009885595.1 Myxococcales bacterium
CTCGGTGTCCCTGCGCCGCACCTTGCCGCCGGCGGACGCAGTCGCTTTCGGCGCGCTCGACCAGGCAGCGATCGATCAAGTCGTCTCCGAAGCGGCGCCGGCCTTCCGCGACGCCGAAGAGTTCCACGACGCCCTGCTCCAACTCATCTGGTTCCCTCTCCCCCGCGGGGGAGAGGGGAAGTACCTGTCGTCGCTGTCCGCCTCTGGGAGAGCCTCCGAACACGCCGCCCACGCCTACGCCGCCGAGCGGGTCCCCTTCATCCAGGCGCTGTTCCCAGCCGCGAAGCTGTCGTTGTCGCCGCTCCTCGGAGATCTCCCGGTCGATCGCGAGACCGCGGTCGCCAAGGTCATCCGTGGCTGGATGGAAGTCGTCGGCCCCATCACCGCGCCCGAGTTGAGGTCACGCCTGAGCCTCTCCCGCTCTGACGTCGACCTCGCGCTGGCGAAGCTCGAGTCTCAGGGCCAGGTGCTCCGCGGCACCTTCCGCCCCAGCGCCACGGCGGAGGAGACCGAGTGGTGCGACCGCCGCCTGCTGCAGCGAATCCACCGCCTCACGGTGGGCCGCCTGCGCAAGGAGATCGAGCCGCTCTCGCAGCAGGACTTCATGCGGTTCCTCTTTCGCTGGCACCACGTGGACACCGAGTCCCGCCTGCGCGGGCCCGGAGGGTTGGCGAGGCTCGTCTCGCTCCTCCAGGGCTGGGAAGCGCCGGCCGCCGCCTGGGAACGCGAGCTCTTCCCCACGCGCATGCGGCAGTACGTGGGCGACTGGCTGGAAGACGCCTGCTTCAGCGGCGAGGTGGCCTGGGGCCGGCTCACCTTGAAGGAAGCCAAGGTGCAGCCCGGGCCGCGGCGCGGGGCGGAAGCGCCGCTGATCGAGACGCCGAGACGTTCCGTGCAAGGCCGCGCGGCCTCGCTCACCTTCGCCAGGCGCGGCGATCTGGAGTGGCTGCTGCAGGCGGCGCGGCCGGGCGCGGTGCTCGCCGACGGTCCTCGCCCCTGGCCCGGCGATCTCTCCCACGCGGCCGCTGACGTGTTGAAGGTCTTCGAGCGGCGCGGCGCCTCGTTCTTCAACGAGCTGCAGTCGGGCTCGCGGCGGCTGCCGGTGGAAGTGGAAGACGCGCTGTGGGAGCTGCTCTCTCGCGGCCTCATCACCGCCGACGCGGTTCAGAACCTGCGGGTGCTGCAGTCGCCCAAACTGCGCAAGCGCCAGCGGGCGTTGCAGCGGGGTGGGCCGGGTCGCTGGTTCCTCCTGCAGCCTCAGGAGCAGCTCGAGCCCGCGGTGCTGGAAGAGAAGCTCGCCTGGCAGTTCCTGCAGCGCTACGGGATCGTCTTCCGCGATCTCGTCGTGCGCGAGTCGCTCAGCCCTCCCTGGAGAGAGCTCCTGCAGCTCTACCGCCGCTTCGAGGCGCGCGGCGAGGTCCGTGGCGGCCGCTTCCTGCACGGGTTTTCGGGCGAGCAGTTCGCGTTGCCCGAAGCGCTCGACGTGGCGCGCGCGGTGCGGCGGGCGCCCCATTCGGGAGAGACCCTGCGCATCGCCGCGGTCGATCCGCTCAACCTCACCGGCGTGGTGACCCCCGGCGCGCGCGTGCCGGCGCAGCTGGGGAAGTACGTGCTCTACGTCGACGGCCTCCCGCAGGGCGAAGAAGAGACTGGTCTCCCTCTCCCCCGCGAGGGAGAGGGTCGGGGAGAGGGCTTGCGCCGTTCTCGCGCGATCTCCTGACGATTCAGGCAGCCGACCTCTGAGATCGCCCGATTGCTGTGTTAGCGATGCCGGATGGAACTCTTCCAGGAGACGCTCGGCTTCGCGGCGAAGGCCTTCATCGTCTTCCTCACCGCCGTCGTGACCGTCGCGGTGATCGTCGCGATCACCCGGCGGCGACGCGGCAGCTACCCGCGGCTCGACGTGAAGAAGCTCAACGCCCGCTTCGAGGCGCTGGGCGACGCGCTTCGCCACGGCATGTGGGAACGCAAGCAGCTCAAGGAGCTGCTGAAGACCCGCAAGAAGCAGAAGGACACCCCCCACCGTCCCCACGTGTACGTGCTCGACTTCGAGGGCGATCTGCTCGCCACCGGCGTCGCCAGCCTGCGCGAGGAGATCAGCGCCATCACGGCGGTCGCCAAGCCCGACGACGAAGTGGTGGTGCGACTGGAGAGCCCGGGCGGCGCGGTGCCTCACTACGGCCTCGCCGCGGCGCAGCTGACGCGCCTGCGCGAGAAGAAGCTCAAGCTGACGGTGTGCATCGACCGCGTCGCCGCCAGCGGCGGCTACATGATGGCCTGCGTGGCGGATCGCATCGTGGCGGCCCCGTTCGCGATCATCGGCTCCATCGGCGTGGTGGCGCAGGTGCCCAACGTGCACCGGCTGCTCAAGAAGCACGACGTCGACTTCGAGGAGATGACCGCCGGCGAGTTCAAGCGCACGGTCAGCGTCTTCGGGGAGATCACCGAGAAGGGCCGGCAGAAGTTCAACGAGCAGCTCGAAGAGACGCACTCCCTCTTCAAGGACTTCGTGAAGACGCAGCGGCCCAAGCTCGACGTCGACAAGGTGGCGACCGGCGAATACTGGCTGGCCAGGCGCGGGCTCGAGCTGGGGCTGGTCGACGCGCTGAGCACCAGCGACGACTACCTGCTCAGCCGCGTGCAGGACGCCAACGTGTACCAGGTCAGCTACAAGCCCGAGCACCCCTGGCGCACCCGCCTGGGCCGCGCGACCGCGGAGCTCTCCGAGCGCGTGGTGCTGCGGGTGCTCAGTCGATTGCAGGCGCTTCAGCTCCGGTGAACTTGTGGTCACCGACGCGCCATCGGTGCGAAGTGACCCACCCCATCTGAGTGAGTTCGGGCACCTCCAGCTGGTGACCGGCTTGCACCGTTCGGAGAGCACGTGAGCGAATCTGTCGCCCAGCCGGTGTGCCCTGAGACCTCCGGCGTCGCGCTGCTCGATGCGGCGGTGGTGAGCCAACTGCGCACACTCGATGCTGACGGCGCGTTGTTGTTGGAGCTGATCGGCGAGTTCCGCAGCGACGCGGCGCGCTTGATGCCCAGGCTGTCGAACGGCGCCCGCGATCTCGAGCACAAGCAGCTCTGCGAGGCCGCGCATTCGCTCAAGGGCGCCGCGGCGAC
>VFKJ01000861.1 GCA_009885595.1 Myxococcales bacterium
ACGGCCGCTTCGGGGAGAACCCGAACCGCCTGTTCCAGCACCACCAGTTTCAAGTGCTCCTGAAGCCCGCGCCCAAGAACGTGCAGGAGCTCTATCTCGACTCGATCAAGGCGTTCGGCATCGATCCCCTCGAGCACGACATCCGCTTCGTCGAAGACGACTGGGAATCGCCCACGCTCGGCGCCTCGGGCCTGGGCTGGGAGGTCTGGTGTGACGGGATGGAGATCACCCAGTTCACCTACTTCCAGAAGTGCGGCGGCTACGAGTGCAAGCCGGTGGCGGCGGAGCTGACCTACGGCCTCGAGCGCATCGCCATGTACCTGCAGGGCGTCGACAGCCTCTACGACATCGAGTGGGTCAAGGGCGTGAAGTACGGCGAGGTCTTCCACCAGAACGAGGTGGAGATGTCGAAGTACGCGCTGCACCAGTCCGATCCCGTGCAGCTCGAGATGCTCTTCAAGAGCTACGAGACCGAGTGCAAGCGGCTCATCGACTTAGGGTTGCCGCTGCCCGCCTACGACTACGCGCTCAAGTGCAGCCACGCGTTCAACCTGCTCGACGCCCGCGGGGCGATCTCCGTCACCGATCGCGCGGGCTACATCAAGCGCGTGCGCGACAACGCCGCGTTGTGTGCGAAGGGCTATTTGAAGATGCGGCAAAAGCTCGACTGGCCCCTGTGCAAGACCTCGTGGACCGTCGGCCAGCAGCTGCCGATGCACGAGGGCAAGCCCGCCAGCGACATGTGGAAGACGGTCAGCTTCGAAGAGAAGGAAGAGAAGAAGGAGGCCCCCCGTGGCTGAGCTCCTCTTCGAACTGGGCACGGAAGAGCTGCCCGCGCGCTTCGTGGTGCCGGCGCTCGACGATCTCGAGAAGACCTTCACCGAGCAGTGCGCCGCGCTCAACATCAAGCACGGCGCCATTCGCCGCTTCGGCACGCCCCGCCGCCTCGCGCTGCTGGTGAGCGAGCTGTCGGAGAAGACCGACGACGTGCTGAAGGAAGTGAAGGGCCCTTCGGTGAAGGCGGCCTTCGACGCCGAGGGCAAGCCCACCAACCCGGCGCTCAAGTTCGCACAGAGCGTGAAGCTCAGCGTCGAGCAGCTCAAGCGCGTCACCACCCCCAAGGGCGAGTACCTGGTGGCGATGGTGGAAGAGAAGGGCCGCCGCACCTACGAGCTGCTCTCCGAGGTGCTCAACCACTGCACCCGGAAGATCAACTTCGCCAAGCAGATGCGCTGGGGCGACGTGGAGCAGAGCTTCGGCCGGCCGCTGCAGTGGATCGTGGCGCTGCTGGGCACCGAGGTGGTGCCGGTGACCTACTCCGACGTGAAGAGCGGCCGGGTCACCCGCGGTCACCGCTTCCTCTCGCCGGCCCCGCTCACCCTCGAGAAGCCCGCCGACTACGAGGCCGCGCTGGAAAAGGCGCACGTGATCGCCGATCTCGCCAGACGCCGCCAGCTGATGGTCGAGCGCATCGCCGCGGCCGCGCAGAAGGCGGGCGGGGTGGTGCTGCCCGACGAGGCGCTGCTGGATCAGGTGGTGAACCTGGTCGAGCTGCCCAACCCCGTGGTGGGCACCTTCGAAGAGCGTCACCTCGATCTCCCGCCGGAGGTCCTCATTCAGGAGATGAAGAGCCACCAGCGCTACTTCAGCCTCACCGACGCCAGCGGCAAGCTGCTGCCGAAGTTCATCGCGGTCTCCAACACCCCGGTGAAGGACGAGAAGTTGTCCATCAAGGGGTACGAGCGCGTGCTGCGCGCCCGCCTCACCGACGGCCGCTTCTTCTTCGACGAAGATCGCCGCACGCCGTTGATCGATCGGGTGGAGAAGCTCCACCGCCGCTCGTGGATCGAGAAGCTCGGCAGCATGGCCGAGAAGACCGATCGCATCCGCGCGCTGGGGGTCTTCCTCACCAAGGCGGTGGGCAAGCCGGCCGTGCTGGGCACCGTCGAGCGCGCCGCCACCCTGTGCAAGGCCGACCTCAACACCGGCATGGTGGGCGAGTTCCCCGAGCTGCAGGGCGTGATGGGCCGCGAGTACGCGCTCCACGACAAGGAACCGAAGGAGGTCGCGGTCGCGATCTTCGAGCACTACCTGCCGCGCGGCGCCGGTGACGGCCTGCCCACGCAAGACGCGGGCGCAATCATCGGGCTCGCCGATCGTCTCGACTCGCTCTGCGGACTCTTCGGCATCGGCAAGAAGCCCACCGGGGCGAAGGACGACTTCGCGCTCCGGCGCGCGGCGATCACCTTCATTCGCATCGCCATCGCGCGGGGCTACCGCTTCTCGCTCTCCGCGGCGATCGACGAGTCGATCTCGCTGCTGGGCGCCAAGCTCGCCGACGCCAAGAGGAAGCCCACCGATCCGGGCGTGAAGGAGCAGCTGCTCGAGTTCTTCCGCGGCCGCCTCGAGTCCACCTGGAAAGAGAACCACCGCGCCGACGTGGTGGAAGCAGTGCTCAGCGCGGGCTTCGACGACCTGGTGGCCGCGCAGCTGCGGCTCGAGGCGATCTCGTCCTACGTGAGCCGCCCCGACTTCACCCCCCTGGCCGCCACCTTCAAGCGCGTGGCGAACATCGTGGAGAAGCAGGCGAAGGACGTCACCCGCGCGCCAGTCGACGCCTCGAAGCTGACCGACGAGGTCGAGAAGACCCTCAACGCCGAGGTCTCGAAGGTGAGCGCGGCGGTGCTGGCGGCGGTGAAGACCGACGACTACGCGGGCGCGATGGCGAAGGTGGTGCCGCTCAAGCCCTTCGTCGACGCGTTCTTCGACAAGGTGATGGTGATGGCGGAAGACAAGGCCCTGCGCGAGAACCGCGTGCGGCTGCTCATGGAGATCGGCGGGCTCTTCGGAACCGTCGCCGACTTCTCGAAGATTCAGGCGGAGTCGTGAAGCCAACCTTTCTGTTCCCCCTCGTGCTCCTGCTCGCAGGCTGCCCGTCCACCAACGACGAAGAAGGTCCGCCCCCGGACCGCCTCTACTTCCCCGCGGGCCTGGCGCACGTCGCCGTGCCGGGGAAGGCCGAGGGCGTGCTCTTCGTCGCCAACGCCAACTCCGACAAGCGCTACGCCACCGGCTCGGTGGTGGCGCTGCCGCTCGATCTCCTCGGCCTGCCGCCGCTCGGGGCCCCTGTAACCACCGGCGTGAAGCAGCTGACCGAGCTCGAGGTCGACGCCTCGCAGAGCGTGCAGGTCGCCAGCTTCGCGGGCGAGCTCGCGGTGCAGACCCTCGGCACCGGCGCGTACCGGCTCTACGTGCCCACCCGCTCCGAAGGCATGCGGGCCTACCAGGTGCTCGCCAGCGTGAGCGCCGACGGCGTGCCTGCGCTCTCCTGCGCGGGTGAAGCCAGCCAGAACTGCACCAACACCGGCATCACCCTGACCCCGACGAACTTCGAGGGCGCCGACGCCGGCTCGCAGTGGGCCCTCACCCCGTATGGCGTCGCCACCGCGCCGCGCGCGTGCACCGCCAAGAGCGACTGCTGCGTGGCCGGCGACGACTGCGCGCGCACCTGCGCCGCGGGCGTGTGTCTGGGCACCGACGGGGCGCCCTACGCCGACGTGTGGATGACGTACGCCTCTCGGTCCGACGCGCAGACGCTGTTGGGGGTGGGCCGCGGGCTGACGGGCTACCTCGCCCGCCTCGACTCCGACGACTTCACCTTCAAGAGCGAGAACCTGGTGGCCATCGGCTCGGGGAGCGCGAACTCGGTCGCCGCGTTCGGCTCGTGGGTCTACGTGACCGGCCGGCTCCTCAACCCCGCGCCCAACCTGCTGCGCATCGTCAACCGCGACCAGGTGGTGCTCACCACCTCGCTCGAGTCGCTCTACCGGGTGTCTGATTCCCGAGGGGTGGCGCTCTCGTCTGACCGAAAGCGGCTGTTCGTGGTGGGGCGGGTGCCCGACACCTTGATGGTCGCGTCCATCAGCGATCCCTCGGGGGTGCCGGTGCTCAACTTCGTGCACGCCGTGAACCTGCCCGACGCGCCCAACGAGGTGCGGGTGATCGCGCGGCCGGGGCGGGGCGATCTGGTCGCCGTCAGCTGCACCTCGGCTGGCTCGGTGGCGCTGTACGACGAAGACGTGGGCGATCTGGTCGCCGTCGTCGGCGGGCTGGGGTCGCAGCCGTTCGGCCTCGCCGTCGACGTGCGCCTCAACGCCGCCCGCATCTACGTGGGCAACTTCGGCGACGGCCGCATCGCGGTCATCGACGTGCCCGATCTCGACCGGCCGCAGGGTGCCCGGCTCGTCGCCCACCTGGGCGAGCAGCAGGTCTGCTTGACCCGCGGGAGCGCCTCTCCCGGTTGCCTCGCCAGCAAGGAAGGCACGCCGTGAAGACCCGCCTCGTCCTCCTCACCGTCTTCGCCACCGCGGCCTGCACCCAGAACACCGGCGGCACCCGCGCCAACCCCATCGGCACCCTCGATCTCGTGCTGGTCGACGAGCTGGCCGGAGATCAGCTCGCCGGCCGGTACATCGACCCCGAGGGCAACACCAGCGTGGTCGGGGTTCCTTCGCGCTTCCTCTTCGTCACCTCGGCGGACACCAACGAGCTGCGGGTGTTGGAGAACTTCCGCACCGGCCGCGGCGGGCGCGGCTTCGTTCAGGCGCCCAACCCGCTCGAGACGCTCTCGATCCCCGTGCTCGATCGCCCCACGCTGCTGGCGGCGGACGAAGGCCAAAACTCGCAGGGCGATCGCGTCACCGGCAGCTACGTCTACGCCGCGCGGCCGGGTGGGGCGGAGATCAGCGTGGTCAGCCTCGCGCAGCGCCGACAGCTCGGCGGGCACCCGATGGTGACCCCCGCACCCGTGACCGCGATCGCCGCGTACATGGACGTCGAGCCAGGCAGGTCGGTGCTCGAGACGCCTCGCCCCGCGACGACCCGGCTCTACATCGCCACCTGGGACGGCACGACCTCGGCCATCTTCGCGGCCGCGCTGGCGACCAACCTGACCGACCTGCAGAGCCTCGACTTCCAGCGGGTTCTCCTCGTCGGCCCGACGCCCATCGCCGACCTCCTGGTGGTCGCGCCGCTGGCCAACCGCGTCTCCGACGGCGCGCCCTTCTGCGACACCAGCGCGTGCCTGGCGATCGCCACTCGCCCCGGTGGCGGGCAGGAAGGGCGCACCTTCCTCATCGATCCCCAGAGCGGCCAGCTCGCGTACCTCGCCTTCACTGGACCGGTGAAGCAGCTGGTCAGCTCGGGCGCCGTGGCCCGCGTCTACGGCGTGCTCGACGAGCAGACCTGCGGGGCGCCTCCGTGTGGGGGCGTGCTGGCCGTCGACGTCACCGCGGCCATCACCTCGACCTTGGCGCCCTTCGAGACCGCTTTCCCGTCAGCGCGTGATGCGCTGGGGCTGCCTTGGCGTCCGCTGCGCTCTTCCGACGGGCTCATCACCGGGCTCGCCGTGGCCAGCGGGGGCACCATTCAACAGACCACCGAGGAGGCCAGCACCGACGGGGGCATGAGCAGGCTGGGGTCCGCCCGCGTGCTGCAGCAGTACAACGAGCTGGGCGCCATCGCCTCTTCCACCGGCGTCATCACCTTCTTCAGCGGCCTGGCCGGCTCGATCCTCGACTTCGACGCGCGCCGCTCGACCATCTCGGGCGCGAGCGTGCGCCTGCCTGGCTCGCTGCCCGACGGGGGCCTGGACTTCATCCTCGAGGACGGCGGCGCCAACGGGTCGAACCTCAACACCGACAGCCTCGTCGATCAGGCCGACGTCACGCAGACCTGGCGCACCGGCGCCGTGACGACCGCTCCGGGCACCGAGTGGAAGTGGGACATCTCAGACGGCTACGTGGAGACGCAGTCCATCGCGTTCGTCTACCAGGGCCAGATCCCCGGGCTGGTGAACCTGCCGACCTCCGCGGCCGAGGGCGTGCGGCTGTCCACCGGCGGCTACGAGGTGCGCGCGCAGATCGGTGACGTGGTGCTCTTCGTCAACGCCGACACCCGTGAGTGCGGGCGCAGCCCGATCGCCACCGTCGGCACCGGCTTCGTCGAGGCCACCGAGGTCCCGGCCGGCTGCGAGGGCAGGGCCCTCTTCTCGGTGCGCGCCGCCGGCACCAAGCCCATGGTGGTCGCCGCCGACGCC
>VFKJ01000620.1 GCA_009885595.1 Myxococcales bacterium
ACCCTCTCCCCCGCGGGGGAGAGGGAGAAGGTGGCGTCATGAGTCCTCCCCTGGCGGTGGTCGGGGTGTCCTGGCGCTGCGCCAACACCGTGGTGCGCGCGCAGTTCGCCGCGCTCGCGGGTGAAGCCGAGCCCATCGCCTCGCTGCGCAAGGCCGGCTACGTCTCGGGCGCGGCGTGTGTCACCACCTGCTCGCGCACCGAGTGGATCATCACCGCGGATCAACCCGAGTGGGCCGGCAGTCTCCTTCGCGGCGCGCTCGCCTCCCGCCTGCCTGACGTCGCGCCCGAGCTGGTGCAGGTGCGCGCGGGCAGCGCCGCGGTGCACTACCTGCTGCGCGTGGTGGTGGGGCTCGACTCCGTCGCCGAAGGTGAGGGCGCGGTGGGGCGCCAGGTGCTCAAGGCCTTCGAGCTGGCGCGCAGCACCGGCGTCTCCGACGGCCGGCTGCACCGGGTGTGGAAGCACGTGGAGCGCCTCATTCACACCCGCCGCGATGAAGTGCCCGGCGCCCGCAGCCTGGGCGTTCAGTCGCTGGTGCGCGAGGTGCTGCACGAGCACCCGGTGAAACGAATCGCCATCATCGGCCGCGGCGAGTTCGGCCAGGCGATGGAGCGCAGCCTGAAGGCCGTGGCGGGTTGGGAAGTCACCAGCTGGTCCCGGCAGCAGCTGGACACGCTCTATTCCGAGCTCGGGTCCTACGACGCGGTGGTGGCCTGCACCGCCGGCGCGGCGCCCTGGCTCACCATTCCCTCGCGCAAGAAGCACGGCCCTTCGACTCCGCTCAGGGCAGGCCTGGTGATCGACGCCGGGTCGCCGCCGCAGGTGAAGTCGGCCCCCGGCTGGACGGTGGTCGGGCTGGACACCCTGCTCGCGCGCCCTGAGCTGCACCTGAGCGAGTCCGAGCGCGATCGCCTCGGTGACCTGGTCACCCACGCCAGCACCGCGCTCACGTCCGAGCTCGCCGCCCCTGCGCCTGCCAGCACCCTGGCCGCCATCGACGCCGAGCGCTTCACCTTCTTGAACGAGCAGCTTCCGCAGCTGCTGGCGGGTATGCCTCCCAAGCAGGCCCGCCGCGTGCGCCAGGCCGTCGGCGCTTTCACCCACCAGCTCTTGAAACGAACCCGAGAGGCGTCATGAGGACCTTCACCGTCGGTACCCGAGGCTCTGCGTTGGCGTTGTGGCAGACGCGCCATGTCGGCTCGCTGCTGCAGCCCAGCGGCGCCACCATCACCGAGCGGATCATCACCACCAAGGGCGATACCAGCCAGGCGGAGAAGCTCGCGGGCAAGCTCGAGAAGGGCTTCTTCACCGCCGAGCTCGAGGCCGCGCTCCACTCCAAGGAGATCGACTGGGCGGTGCACTCGCTCAAGGACCTGCCCACCCGCATGCCGCCCGGCCTGGTGCTGGGCGCCGTGCTGGAGCGCGCGCCCGCGGCCGACCTGCTGCTCGTTCGCCTCGACGCCCTCGACGGACAGGCTCCGCTCTCGCTGAAGGCCGGCGCGCGCGTGGGCAGCTCGTCGCTGCGCCGCGAGTCGATGCTCAAGCACTTCGCGCCCCAGGCGGTGGCGGTGCCGCTGCGAGGCAACGTGCCCACCCGGGTGACCAAGCTGAAGGAAGGCCTGTTCGCCGGCGTGCTGCTGGCGGAAGCCGGCGTCTCCCGGCTGGGCCTGGACCTCTCGGGGCTGGCGGTGTTCCGCATGAACCCCGCGCGCTGGCAGTGCGCGCCGGGGCAGGGCGCGGTGGCGGTGCAGTGCCGCGCCGACGACTCCGAGGTGCAGCAGTTGCTCAGCCGCATTCATCACGAGCCCACCGCCCGCGCGGTGAACCTCGAGCGCGACTTCCTGCGAATTCTCGAGGGCGGCTGCACCACCCCGTTCGGCTGCTACGTCGACGGAGGCCGGGCGGCGCTCGGTCTTGCTACCGAAAAGGGCTGGGCCCGGCATACGGTGGCGCTGCCCGAGAAACCCGACACGGCGTGGATGTCGGCGCGCCTCGAAGAGCTCACCACTTCACGAGAGGAATCCAATGACTGGCTCGCCCGGCGCATCTGAGCGTCTCTTCACCCGCGCGAGGGCGTTGATGCCCGGCGGTGTCTCCAGCCCCGTGCGCGCCTTCGGCAGCGTCGGGGGCACGCCCCGCTACATGTCGCGCGGCGAAGGCGCGTACCTCTTCGACGAGGACGGGCGGAAGTACGTCGACTTCTGCATGGCCTGGGGCCCGATGATCCTCGGCCACGCGCACCCCGCGGTGATCGAGGCGGTGACCAAGGCCGCGAAGGACGGCCTCGCGTTCGGCACGGTGCACCGCAACGAGCCCGAGCTGGCTGAGCTGGTGTTGGAGGCGTTCGCGCCCGCCGACCGGGTGCGCTTCGTGGTCTCCGGCACCGAAGCGGTGATGACCGCCATCCGCCTGGCGCGCGCCCACACCAGCCGTCACCTGCTGCTCAAGTTCTCCGGCTGCTACCACGGCCACGCGGACTCGATGCTGGTGAAGGCCGGCAGCGGCATCGTCACCCTGGGGCTGGCGGAGAGCGAGGGCGTCACCGCCACCGTCGTCAAGGACACCCTGGTCGCGCCGCTGGGCGACCTGGAAGCGCTGGAGAAGGTGTTCAAGGAGCACGGCTCGCAGCTCGCCGCCGCGCTCATCGAGCCCCTGCCGGCGAACAACGGCTTGCTGGTGCAGGAGCCGCGCTTCCTCGAGCGCCTGCGCGAGCTGACGAAGGAGCACGGCGCCGTGCTCATCTTCGACGAGGTCATCAACGGCTTCCGCTTCGGCTTCCACGGCTACGGCAAGGTCGTGAAGGTGCAGCCCGACCTCACCACGCTCGGAAAGATCATCGGCGGCGGCTTGCCGGTGGGCGCGGTGGTGGGACGCGCTGAGATCCTCGATCGCCTCGCCCCCCTGGGAAAGACGTACCAGGCGGGCACCATGGCTGGAAATCCCGTGGCGCTGGCGGCCGGCATCGCCACCCTCAAGGAGCTGCGCACCGGGGATCCCTACCGGCACCTCGCGGCCCTGGGCGCGGTGATGGACTCCGCGGTCGAGTCGAAGAAAGACCGCGCGTTCCGCCTGGTGCGGGTCGGCTCGCTCTTCTGGCCGTACTACTCGCTCACCGGACCCATCCCCACCCAGGCCGAGAAGATCGCGCCCGACGCGGTGGCGGGGTTCAAGAGCCGCTACGGCGGCTGGCTGGACGCCGGCTTCTACCTGCCCCCCTCGGCCTACGAGGTCGGCTTCCTCTCAGCGGCGCACTCCCCCGACGACGTCGAGCGCCTGGTCCGCGCACTCTGATACTGGCTTCGCCATGAACCGCTTCCGGCTGTTTCTCAAGAGGAACCTCGACGTCATCGCCTTCGGGGCGGCGTTGATGAGCGTCGGCCCGCTCATGGCGTGGTGGTCGATCCTGGTGCGCCGGAACATCGTGGAGAGCGACGCGCTGCTCCGCACGAGCATCGCGGACAACTTCGAGGGCACCGAGCGGCTCACCCGCATCGCCGAGCTCGACGAGGCCACCCAGAAGCAGCTGTTCATGATCGCCGGCGAGTCGACGCTCGCGGGGCTGTTGCTGTGCGTGCTCGCGGTGGTGCTCTTCATGGTGGCGAAGAAGCGGCAGCGGGAGACCCAGCGGCTGCACTCGATGCTCTCGCTCACCACCCACCAGCTCAAGACGCCCCTGGCGGGGGTGCGGGCGCTGCTGCAGAGCCTGGGCAACGGCAGCATCCCCGCGGAGCTGCATGGACGATTTCTGAACCAGGGCATCGCGGAGTGTGATCGCCTCGAGCACATGGTCGAGACGACACTGGCGTATCAACGGACGGTGGCCCGCGGCGCGACGCGGCCCGAGGTGGTGCAGGCCAGGCAGCTGATCGGGGAGATCCTCGAGCACCGCCGCGCCAGCTTCCCCGACGACGTGGTGCGGTGGGAGCCCACCGAGCAGGTCTTTGTGACCTGCGATCGCGACGCGGTGCGGGTGGTGCTGGAGAACCTGCTCGACAACGCCCGCAAGTACGGCGGCGGGCAGGTCGACCTGGTGGGACAGGCGAAGGGCGCGAAGTGGCGCCTCGAGGTGCGCGACCACGGCCAGGGCTTTCCCCCCGCGGACGCCGACCGGCTGTTCGAGCCCTTCGAGCGCGGTGGAGGCAAAGGCGTGGCCCACGGCAGCGGCCTGGGGCTCTACCTCTCGCGCCAGCTCGCGCGCGGCATGCACGGAGAGCTGACGGCGAGGAGTGACGGCCCGGGGCAAGGCAGCGTGTTCGCCCTCGAGTTGCCGCTCGCGCGCGAGGTGGCCCGTGGCTGAGAAGATCCTCGTGATCGAAGACGAGGCGCTGGTGCGCGACCTCGTGGTGCTCAACTTGAAGCACGCGGGCTACCAGGTGACCTCTGCCGCCACCTTCGCTGATGGCGCCAGGGCGCTGGCGCAGCCTGACGTCGAGCTCGCGGTGGTCGACGTGATGCTGCCCGGCGGCGAGGGCTTTCAGCTGGTGCGCGACGCGCGTGACGCGGGCGTGCGCTACCCCATCCTCATGCTCACCGCGCGCAGCGAAGTGCAGGCGAAGGTGCGCGGGCTCGACTGCGGCGCTGACGACTACCTCACCAAGCCGTTCGACGTGCAGGAGCTGCTGGCGCGCATTCGTTCGCTGCTCCGGCGGGCCACGGGCACGGTGGCCGCGGCGCCGCGCGCGCTGCAGCTGGGCAATGGCTACTCGGTGCGCTTCGACACCGGCCGCGCGGTGACCTCGGAAGGCGAGGTGACGCTCTCGGACAAGGAGCTCAAGTTGATGGAGCTCTTCTCGAAGAACGTCGACAAGGTGCTCGCGCGCGCCGACATCCTGGAAGAGGTGTGGGGGATGGACGCGTTCCCCACCGATCGCACCATCGACAACTTCATCCTGCGATTGCGCAGGCTGTTCGAGGAGAACCCGGAGAACCCCATTCACTTCGTCACCGTGCGCGGTCGCGGTTACCTGTTCCGCCCATGAAGGGAGTGCTCCTCGCGAACGTCGGCACGCCCGACGACCCCTCGGTCCCCGCGGTGCGCCGCTACCTGGGCGAGTTCCTCAACGATCCGCGCGTGATCGATCTGCCCACGGTCTGGCGCTGGCTGCTGCTCAACCTCATCATCCTCCCGTTCCGCCCCAGCAAGAGCGCGCACGCCTACCAGCAGATCTGGACGCCCGAGGGCTCGCCGCTGCTGGTCAACTCGAAGAAGCAGGTCGACGCGCTGCGGGCCGCGATGCCGGGCGTCGAGGTCGAGCTGGCGATGAGCTACGGCAAGCCCTCGATGGCCGACGCGCTGGCGGCGCTGCGAGCGCGCGGGGTCACCCACATCACGCTGGTGCCGATGTACCCGCAGTACGCGTCCGCGACGACGGGCGGCACGGTCGAGGGCTGGCACCAGCTGCTGGGGCTGCAGATCGAGCCGCCGGCGACGTCGGTGCTGCCCGCCTTCCACGCGCTCCCCGGCTTCATCGGCGCGCTCGGTGAGAACATTCGCAGGTCGGTCGCGGAAGCGAACGCAGATCACGTGCTCTTCAGCTTTCACGGGCTGCCCATTCGCCAGCTCGCGCCGGTCTGCAAGGACGCGTCGGAAGGGAAGGCGTGTGGCCCGCTCGGCCCCGAGCACCGGCACTGCTACCGCGCGCAGTGCATGGCCACCGCCGAGGCGCTGAAGGTTGCAGCGGGTCTGACCTCGAGCTCCGTGGCGTTTCAGTCGCGGCTCAAGGGCGCCACCTGGCTCAGTCCCTTCACCGACGAGGTCGTCGTCGAGCTCGCGAAGAAGGGCGTGAAGCGGCTGGTGGTCTCGTGCCCCGCCTTCGTCGCGGACTGCCTCGAGACGCTCGAGGAGATCGGCCTTCGCGCGGCCGAGAGCTTCAAGGAAGCGGGCGGCGAGTCGTTCACGCTCGTGCCCGCCGTCAATGCTTCACCGCAGTTCATCGCTTCACTTGCGGACGAGCTCCGCCGGAGTGCCCCATGACGTCAGCCACCGAGTTGCTCGCGAAGTACGACATTCCCGGGCCGCGCTACACCAGCTACCCCACGGTGCCGTACTGGCAGACGGCGCCCACGCAGGAGCAGTGGCTCACCCACGTCGCCGACGCCATCACCCGCAGCAAGGCCGCGGGGCAGGGCGGCGCGCTCTACGTGCACGTGCCGTTCTGCCGCACGCTGTGCCACTACTGCGGCTGCAACACGGTGATCACCCGCGACACCTCGGGCGCCAGCCCCTACGTGGAAGCGCTGCTGGCGGAGTGGCAGCTCTACACCGACCGCCTGGGCCGGGTACGCCTCGACGAGGTGCACATCGGTGGCGGCACGCCGACGTACCTGACGCCGGAGCAGCTCGACCGCCTCTTCACCGGCCTCTTCAAGCACGTCGATCTCCCCGCCGACGCGGAGCTGGGCATCGAGGCTGATCCGCGCGTCACCACCCGGGCGCAGCTCGAGGTGCTCGCGAAGCACGGCTTCAAGCGGCTCTCGCTGGGCATCCAGGACTTCGACGAGCGCGTGCAGCACGGGGTCAATCGCTACCAGACCGTGGCAGAAGTGCGGCTGGTCACCGAGACCGCGCGCGAGCTCGGCTTCACCAGCATCAACTACGACCTCATCTATGGGCTGCCGCGGCAGACCGAGGCGAGCATCCGGCAGACGGTCGACGAGGTGAGAAAGCTCAGCCCCGATCGCATCGCGTTCTACGGCTACGCGCACGTGCCGTGGATGTCGACGGTGCAGCGCCGGTTCGAGGACGAAGACGTGCCCGGCGGCGCGGCCAAGCGGGTGCTGTACGAGCGGGGGCGCGAGCTGCTGCTGGGGGCGAAGTACAAGGAGATCGGCTTCGATCACTTCGCCCTCGAGAGCGACGGGCTGTGGAAGGCGTTCGCCGAGAAGCGCATGCACCGCAACTTCATGGGCTTCACCGACCGCAGCACCATGCCGCTGTTCGCGCTGGGCACCTCGGCCATCGGCGACAGCTGGACGGCGTTCGCGCAGAACGAGAAGACCCTGCCCGCGTGGCACGCCCGCATCGCCAAGGGCGAGCTGCCGATCGTGAAGGGGCACCTGCTCGACCAGGAAGATCTGGTGCTGCGCCGGCTCATCCTCGACCTGATGACTCGCTTCGAGACCACCTGGGAGCCGAAGGCGACCGAGTACCTCGCGGAGGTCCCCGCCAAGCTCAGCGAGATGGCGCGCGACGGCCTGGTGGAGCTGAAGGGCTCGACCGTGAAGGTGACCACTGAGGGACAGCCGTTCGTGCGCAACGTGTGCATGGCGCTCGACGCGCGGCTCGCCCGGCAGGCGCCGGATCGCCCGCTGTTCAGCCACACGGTCTGACGCTGAGCGCTGCGAGTTCCTTCTCG
>VFKJ01000451.1 GCA_009885595.1 Myxococcales bacterium
CCTCGCGGAAGGTCCCGTCCTTGACCGCGGCCTCGAGGTCCTTGTTGGTGGCGGCGATCACCCGCACGTTGAGCCTGATCGGCGCCACGCCGCCGAGCCTCTCGATCTCGCGCTCCTGGAGGGCGCGCAGCAGCTTGACCTGGGTACCCGGCACCAGCTCGCCGATCTCGTCGAGGAAGATCGTGCCGCCCTGGGCGTCCTCGAAGCGGCCCGGCTTCTGCCGCACCGCGCCCGTGAACGCGCCCTTCTCGTGACCGAACAGCTCCGCTTCCAGCAGGCTCTCGGGCAGCGCCGCGCAGTTCACCGCCACGAAGGGACCCTTCACCCGCGGGCTCGCCTCGTGAATGAAGCGGGCCGCCAGCTCCTTGCCCGTGCCCGACTCGCCCAGCAGCAGCAGCGTCGCGGTGGTGGGCGCGACCTGCTTGAGCAGATCCATGAAGGCGCGGAACGCGGGCGACTGGCCCACCAGCGAGCGGGGTCCGAGGGCCGCGAGCTGCGCCTTCAGATCGCGGTTCTCCGCCACCAGCGCCTGCTTCTCCATCGCCTTCTGGACGGCCTTCACCAGCGAATGGCGCTTGAGCGGCTTGGTGATGAAGTCGTACGCGCCCTCGCGCATCGCGGCGACCGCGGTCTCCACGGTGGCGTAGGCGGTCATCAACACCACCTCGACGTCGGGCCGCATCGCCCGGGCGGCTCGCAGCAGCGCCTGCCCATCGACCCCGGGCATCATCAGGTCGGACACGATGATGCCGACCTCGGGCTTGCGGAGGTGCTCGAGCGCCTCCTGGCCATTCGCCGCGCTCAGCGTGGCGACGCCTTCACGCTGGAAGATGCGACAGACGGACTCGAGGTTGGCGCGGTCGTCGTCGACCACCAGGACGGTAGAACTCAAGGCGCCTCAGGTGCAGGTAGAGGAGAACAAGCCGCAGGTGCCGGAGCAGCAGTCGAAGTCATCGTAGCAGCCCGAGCCGCTGCTCAGACACGAGCACACCCGGTCGGGCGCAGTGGAGGTGATCTTGAAGCAGCTCATGAACGGGTTCCCGCATTCGGGGTCGGGCGGCGTTTCGTAGGTGGCGCACGACTGGTAGCAGATGCCGAGGTTGTCCCCGTAGCTCGCGCTGAATGAGCAGAACCCGCCGGAGGCGCAGTTGGGCGCGTTACCGCGGCAGACGCCCACGCAGTACCCGCCCGGAAAGTCCGCGCCGGTGAAGCAGTACCCGCTCTCGCATTGGCTGGCCGTGGTGCAGGTCGCTCCATACTTGGGCAGTCCCTGATTGGTGTTGCCGCAGCGTTTGCTCCAGGGATTGCAGCCGTAACCCGTCCCTCCGCCTGAACATTCCGTGTCGCCGCTGCAGCCGGGCAGGCAGTAGTTGTTGTTGTTGCCCAGGTTGCTGTCCGGGTCGAAGCAGATGTACCCCGCGCGGCAGGCGCCGGTGCCGGTGAGGCCCTGGCCCGTGCAGGCCGCGTAGCAGCGGGAGTTGCCTGCGCAGAAGCCCCCGTTGCAGCCGGTGGTGGTGCCCACTGTGCAGGCCGTGGCGTTGCCACACGCGCCGTTCGGCGCCCCGGTGGACGCCTCGGTGAAGCACCTGTTCCCTGCGCACTGGTTGTCGGCGAGGCACGGCTTGCCATCCACCAGGCCAGCGCAGGAAGGGTTTCCGCTGCAGCCCGGATCGCCGCAGTCGATGGCGCGATTGCAGTTGTTGTCGAGGCCGTCGCCGCAGCTCTCGGTGCCGACGCCGAAGCAGTCGGTGTCGGCGCAGTCGATGCGTTGATCGAGGTCGTTGTCGGCGCCGTCGCCGCAGTTCACTTCAGTCTTTCGAGTGAGCGCGCAGACGCAGCCCATGCCGCAGGTGATGCCCACGCAGTTGCTGTCGTCGCAGTCAGTGGCGTTGTCGCCGTCGTTGTCGAGGTTGTCGCCGCAGTTGGTCTCCACGACGGTCCCGCCGCCTCCGGAGCCGCCCGTCGCGCCGCCGCCAGCGCCGCCACCGGTCCCGCCGCCCGCTCCACCGCCAGCGCCGCCGCCCGTTCCGCCGCCAGCGCCGCCGCCCGTTCCTCCGCCAGCACCGC
>VFKJ01000303.1 GCA_009885595.1 Myxococcales bacterium
GTTGCCGCTGTTGCCGCTGTTGCCGTTGCCGCCGCTGTTGCCGTTGCCGCCGCTGCTTGGCGCAAACGAAGCGAGCGGAGCGCACGGCGCCAGCGGCGAAAAGCTGGGCACTCCCGCACGAACATCACTCAGCAGCATCCACCCCCCGCACAACTGCCAATCGCGCGTCCGATAGACCAGCAGTCCGTTGATCTCCTCCCGCACGGTGACGGTGAACGTCGGCGCCTGAGCGTTGATCGCGTCGATCCGGTACCCATACCGAAGGCTGCCCTCGACGCTCGCGCCGAACGCATTCCACCCCTGGACCGCCGTGCTGAACGGCCCCGGGTTCATCGCGGGATTCCAGTCGGCCGTGTACGTGCCCCAGGGCAACGTCTCCTCGGTGAGCCGCAGTTTCACGTTCTTCTCGAAGTACGGAATCATCACCTCCTGCTCGGCGCGCCGGGCCTTGCGGGCGAACTCCAGGTACGAGGGAAGGGCGAGGCTCGCCAGGGTGCCCACGATGGCGACCGCGAGCATCAATTCGATCAACGTCATGCCGCGTGCCTGCCTCATGGTGATCCCTTTCCAATGCGATGAAGCACCCACTCACCCGACGCCGACTTCGTGGCCCCGATGCCCTGCTGCTGGAGTCGTTCGACCAACGCGCGCAGCGAGGCCTCGTCGGGCTCGGTGCCGCCGGGGGCCAGGAACGCGCGGCCGCGATCGACGTCACCCACCACCACCCATGAGGTGCGCGCGCGGTACCGCTCGAGGGCCCCGCTCGAGTGAAACACCGCCGCCACCAGCATCACGCCGGCGGCCAACGCCTTGAGCGCGCGGCTGGCCGTGCGCACCGGCACCAGTCTCCCGCTCGCGCTCGTCCTGGTTCCCCGCACCCGCGGCTTCGCCACGAACCGGGCCCGCTTCACCAGCAACTCGATCGCCTCGCCCAGCGCGTGCAACAAAGGCTCGGCGCTGGTGCCGCCATCGAGGGAGAAATACCCGAGCGCCTGCATCTTCTCGCGCGCGGCCGCGGCTTCGTCGATCAACGCGCGCAGGGCCGGCTGATCCACCCCGAGCGCGCCCTCAGCCCCCGCGGCCGCCACCATCGCCCGCCACACGTCGATGGTCGCCGAGCCCATCGGATCTTCCGTGCCCGCAAGGCAGGTGGCCACCGAGTCCAACAACGGCTCGGGCAACAACCGCAGCACCTCCAGGTGCGCCGGCATCAGCGCCGTGGCCACGTGGCCCCGATCGACGATCGCCTCGAGCACCTCCCGCCCCGTCGGAACTCCGAGCGGCCAGGGCCGGCGCCCATCGACCGTCAGCGGATCCACCTCCAGCTCGTACGGCGAGGGGCCCAGCACGGGTGGGAGCGCGTCGAGCCTCACCCACTGGAACGACGCTTCGACCGTCGTGGTCATGCGGCACGCTCCAGCTCTGACGCCAGCTGTTCGGTCCACAGGTCGTGCAGCCGCTGCGCTGCGCTGACCGTGGGCGCGAAGAGCACCACCTCGGCTTCCGCGACGCCGTCAGCGCCGATCGCGGCGCTGCAACTGACCCGCACCCAGAGCTTGAGCGGCGCCTCCGGCAGCATCAGCTCCAGCTCGGCCAGGTAGTTCTCGGGGAGCTGTGTCCCGAGCCGCAGCAGCAGGTGCCGGGGCGAAAGCAGCTGCACCTCGCCCGAGCGGCCGCCGCTCACGTTCACCGGGTACCGCGCCGCCGGCTGCTCAGGCCTAGCCGGAGGCATCGACGCGATGGAAGACGACGAGGAGTACGGGCGCTGCTCCTCGAACCCGGCCACCAGCGCCGGCACGCCGGCGAGCTTGTCGAGCAACTGCGCCCGGCGATCCGGCGCGATGCCATCGAGCCAGGGGAGCTGCGCCTCACCCAACGCCACCCCGTCGTGGACCAGCTTCAGCAGCACGTCAGCGAGCCGCACCGCCGCGGTCGCGTCCCGCACGCCGTCGTCGGGCAGGTGGTGGCGCTCGATCACCCGGCTCACCTCGGCGGGCAGGCGCCACTGCTCGGCCAGCGCCACCCCCAGCTCGACGTGATGACGCTCCGCCAGATCCATCCACGCGGCGGCCTCGCGCGGCGCGGTGCCCGGGTGCAGGGTGATGATGAGCTCCAGCGTGCCCAGCGCGATCAACGTGCCCACGTCGTGCAAGAGCCCCGCGAGGAACAGCTCGTCCGGGGGCAGGTCGAACTCCGGCGCCAGCCGCTCGCAGATCAAGGCGGACGTGAGCGAGTCCTGCATCACGCCGCGGCGCAGCGCCAACAGCGGGCTGGCGTCGTGGGTGCTCGCGCCCAGGCCCGCCGCGAGCGCGAGGCGGGCCAGCTCTTCTTTGCCTACGCGAGCGATCGCGTGCGGCAGGGTGCTGGCCGGGCGCCGCGAGGTGCCGGCCGGGTTCGCCAGCCGCATCACCGAGGCGGCGAGCATGGGGCACACCTTCACCACGTCGACCAGGTCCCGCAGGGAACGAGCGGGGTCCACCACCACCGTGCGCAGCCGCGTCGCCACCTGCCTGAGCGGCAACAGCGTCACCGCGCGGCGGGCCACCCGATCGCTGAGCTCGAGTTCGAGATCCATCAGGTCATGCCTCCAGGTCCAGGGTTGAGAGCGCTGCCGGTGCGCCGCGCGCTGTACGAGTTGGTCAGCCCCACGGTGGCGCCGGCCTCGAGCGGGCCGGAGAGCGAGAGCAGCAGGCGCATCGTCGTCCCCACGTTTGGTTCGCTCGCCGCCTCCAGCCGCCCTCCGTGGGCGAGCGCGCAGTGGTACGCGCTGCTCAGGCCCAGCCCCACGCCCTTGCCCGGGGCGCGGGTGGTGAAGAAGGGCTCGAAGGCGCGGGTGAGCACCTCGGGCGCCATGCCCACGCCCTCGTCCTTCACCTCGACGAAGGCGAACCCTCCTTCCGCGCCGGTGCGAATGCTGACGCTGCCGCTGCCGCGGCCGCCCGGGCGCTCGCGCACCGCCTGGGCCGCGTTGAGCACCAGGCCCAGCACCGCCTGGTTGACCTGCGCAGAGAGACACCGCAGGCCTGGCGTCACCTGCAGGTCTTTGGTGAAGGTCACGCCTTCGCGCTGGGCCGCGCCCAGCAGCTTCAAGGCGGCGTCGACGCAGCTGCCCAACTGCACTTCGCTGACCTGCATCGTGTCGACCCGGGCGAAGGCCTTCAGGTCGCTCACGATGGTCTTCACCCGGGCGAGCCCTTCGCGAATGTCCGTCACCAGCGGCCCGAGCTCGCCGTGCACCGGCTCGAGCTTTCCCTCGCTCCACGCCAGGGCGAGCGAGGCCCGGGCAGCCGCCGGCAGCTGGGGCGCGAACCGCCTGGCCAGATCCGCGATCTGCAGCAGCGAGAGCACGTACTCGGCCAGCACGTTGACGTTGGTGCTCACCGCGCCCAGCGGGCTGTTGATCTCGTGGGCCATGCCCGAGGCCAGCTGCGCCACCGAGGCCAGCTTCTCGCTCTCGAGCAGCTTGCCCTGGGTGGCGCGCAGCGCCTCGAGGCTGCCCGCCAGCTCCGCGGTCCGCTTCGCCACGCGCGACTCCAGCTGCCGGTTGGCCTCGAGGAGCTCGGCGTTGCGCGCCGAGAGCACCCCCAGCAGCTCGTCGAACGCGCCCAGCAGCAGGTGCGCCGGGCCCTCGCCTTCGCGCGCCTCGGCGAGGTAGGCGGTCTCGGCCGCTTCCCCGCGCGCCAGCCGCTGGACCTGCCGCGCCAGCTGCATGTCCGTGCCCAGGATGTGGAAGGCCAGCCAGTTCATCAGGAAGCTCAAGAGCACCCGCGCGGTCTGGGGCTGGTCGAAGAAGCGCGAGTGCTGCATCTGGCTCACGTCACGCAGGAACCCGGAGTGCTCCGCGCAGTGCATGGTGACGAACCTCGCGTCGACCGCGGCGCCGCGCATCAGCGCTTCCTCGTAGACGAAGTGCGTGCGCGCGTAGCGGACGAGCTCTTCCACCAGCGCCTCCAGCTTCGCCGGCGGCACCTCAGCGGTGCTCGTCTGCAGCTCGCCGAAGGCGTTGATCAGCTCGACCAGGTGTTGGTGCTGCTCGTCCACCAGGGGCAGGCCCGTCAGAAACCGCTCTCCCCAGACCAGGGCGTCCATCAGTGCTCCTTCGGGTCAGCTCACGCACACGCTTGCATGGCGACCGCTGACGGTTCGTCCGGCAGCACCTCGCCGACGAGCTCGATCAGCTCCCTCAGCCACAGCTGCTCGCTGCGCAGCAGCGCGGGCGAGGCGATGCTCTTGAGCGAGCTGAGCTCGCCTCGCAGCTGGGCCAGCTCGAGCCGCAGCGCCGGGTGCCCGGACTGGGCCGCGTTGCGCACCCTCGCGGTCCGCACGGACACCCAGGCCTCGAACTGCGACATCGGGTCGATGAGGGCCGGGGTCACCCCGAGGAGACCGACGATCTGTTCAGAGAGGCGCGCCATGCGGCCCCCCGCTGCATCGGCTACGCCGTCGCCAAGCCCGTGGAACACGGTGAAGCGGTGCGGTCTCCCCTGACGGGCTGGTCGAGCCGACCTCTTCTCCTGCGCCTGGGCGGAACGTGAGACGCTCCACCGTGACCATGCTCACTTCGCTCGAGGATGCGGTCGCGTGATCAACTGGTGCTGTTACTGCCAGCGCCTGATCGGAGAGACCGAGCCGCTGCACGACTTCGCGCTCAGCCACGGCATCTGCAGGGCCTGCCAGCAGAGGCTGCTGGCGGGGGAGAACCTCAAGGACGTCCACCAGTCGACCATCGACTTCTTCGCGCGGCTCTTCCGGCAAGCGAGGGTGGGTGACCGCGCCACCTGCGCGGAGCTCGTCAGCGCCGGCCTCTCGCTCGGCTACGGCCCCACCGACCTGCTGATGGGCGTGATTCAGCCGGCGCTGTGGGCCATCGGCAAGAGCTGGGAAGAGGGTGAGGTCTCGGTCGCCGACGAGCACCGCTTCACCGAGTGGTGCCGCACGGCGTTCTCTTCCTTGCCCTCGCTGCCGGCCGAGGCGGCGCCCCTCGAGCTGCTCATCTTCCAGGCACCCGGCAACCGGCACGAGCTGGGGCCGCTGTTTGCCGAGCGGGTCTTGCGCGAAGCGGGCGTCAACTGCCGCGCCTTCGTGCCCGACCTTCCGGCAGCCGAGGTGCTCGCGCTCACCCGGCGGCACGCTCCGCGCTGGGTCGGGTTTTCCTGCGCGTTGCCGCAGGCGGTGGCGCCGACCCGCGAGCTCCTCGCTGCGCTCCGCGCCGACGGCTACCGGGGTCGGGCGCTGATCTCCGGGCAGGCGGTGCGCCGCGGCGGCAGCGATTGGGGGACCGAGCTGGTGGTGTGCCGCACGGTCGACGAGGCGCGCACCATCATCTGCGATGCCCGCTGATCAGCTCACGCGGCGAGGCGTTGCGGCTGCAGCTCGCAGCTCAGCCACTCGAAGAACATGCGCTTGCTGACCAGCTGGAGATCGATGGTGCTGGTGGCGAGCAACTGCTCCGCCACGCGACGATGGGCGAGGTCGCGCTCCACTCGTAGCGACTGGGCAGCGCCAGAGGGATCCTCGAGGGCCATCAGCTCCGCGCCCTGGGCGACCTCCATCGCCCAGATGGTGAAGTCCAGCTGTTCCTCGCGGGTGGCGTCCCACCTGGTGAGGAGCTGCCCGAGCTGAACGTCGATCTCGTGGGTGCGGAGGAGCTGCAGTCTGGGCTGGAACATGGGCGAAGTCCTTTCGGAGCGCTCCCGTGTGCACGAGGCGATCCGCCCGCAAGCCCGCGTCACCTCGGGATCCACCCGTGGTCAGCGCCGACCACGGGCGCGCCCCGACCTCCGACCGCGCAGCACCACCAGCGCGAGCACGCTCAGCGAAAGAGGCTCGACCGCCGTGCACCCGCAGCCCCCCTGGGCCGGGGGCATCTGGGTGTTCCCCGCATCACTCGCAGCCTGCGGGCCTGCATCCACGTTCGAGCCTGCGTCCGTTCCGCTGCTGCTTCCCGCATCGACCGGTGCGCCGGCATCGACGCTCGCGCCCGCGTCGGAGATCGAGCTGCCCGCATCAGGCGTCCCCGCATCGGGAATCGGACTGCCCGCATCCACCGGGCTGCCCGCGTCGACTCCGGCGTCGGCGACGCCCGCATCGACGGGACTGCCGCCGGGACCCGTGCACGCGGTGGTGGTGCGGTTGTTCGCCCAGTTCTGCAGCGCGCTGTACGGCGCGAGCGCGCTCTGCCCGGGCCCGACGATTCCCCAGCCCGAGCCGGGGTCGTAGGGGAAGTGGTAGTAGTAGGTGCGCGTCCAGTTGCGCCAGCCGTCGTTCAGGCTCGCCGCGTAGGTGCCCGCGCAGACCTCTTCCTGCTTCGCGTAGAGATCGACGATGCGGGTGGCCACGTCGGCCAGCGCCATGCTCCCCTGCGGGGGATGCTCCCAGCCGGTCTCGGTCAGCCAGAACTCCTTGCCGCCGTGGCCCTTGCTGAAGATGACGTTCTTGATGCTGTCGTGGGTGAGCACGCCGACCTGCGTCTCCCCGTCGAGCAGCGCCGTCATCACCCCCGCAGCGTCCGCCTTGTAGGTGTGCTGGGTGATGACGTCGAGGTGGCTGCCGATGCGATCGAGCAGCTGGCCCAGGTCGCGCTCCCAGCCGTTGCGGATGCAGCCACCGAACGCGCACTGGCCCTGGTTGCCGTTCCACTGCGACGAGGTGGTGAGGCCCGCCAGCTCGGGCCCGCAAATCTTCGCGCCCGGATCAGCGGCGCGGATCGCCGCGGCCGCCGGGAGGAAAATCGTGTTCACGTACTGGTCCATCGTCCCCTGGAAGAAGGTGCCCAGGTTCGGCTCGTTCCAGATGCCCCAGCACTCCACCTTGCCGCGATAGCGGGTGGCGACCGCGGTGACCGCCGCCGCCCAGGTCGCCGCGTCGGCCGGCAGCTTGTTCTCGCAGCGGTCCGCTTCGGTCGCGGCGTTCTCCACGCAGCTGGGCACGCTCGAGGCCCACTGCGGCGTGTACGCGACCGTCGCGTAGATGCGCAGGTTGCTCAGCCGCGCCGCGTCGACCGCCTGATCGAACACCGCCCAGTCGTAGCGCGAGGCCTCCGGCTGAAACTGGAACCAGTTGAAGTCCATGCGCACGCCTGAGGCGCCGAGCGTCGCCATCGACTGGCTGTCGGCGGGCGAGGGCAGGTGACCGTTCAGATACAACGTGGGCGCGGCAGTGAGGGTGCTCAGCGCGACGAGCGTGGCCAGCATTCTTGGCTCCGTGACTTCCCGCTTCCTTCGCGGACGAGCCCCCTTTTGCGAGCCGAGGTATTTCGCTGCCGCGGGTCGCCGTCAATTCCACCTGGAGTGCACAGGTGAGCACGCCGGTGGGCACACCTGCCCCCACCCCCAAACTCTCTTGCGCTGAATACCTGTTAATTCTACTTTTCCTCCACTTCCTCCATGAGGCTTTCCACTGTCCATCCGAACCCCGCGCGCCTCTCGGCGGTGGTGCTGCTGCGCGAGGCGAAGGTCGCGCTGGCTTGCGTGGCGGTGACCAACGAGGGGCTGACGGTGCGAGTCCCCGCGGCGAAAGCCCAGTGGCGCGCAGGTCAGCTCGTCACCCTCTGCGCGTTGCAGCAAGACGACGCCGTGCTGCTGCAAGAGCAACCCTGCGCGGTCGAGAGCACGCACTGCGCAGGTGATGGCGTCTGGCTGGTGAAGCTGCGCTTCCAGCCGCGCGACGAGGCGGGCACCCCGCTGCGCATCGCCAACGGCTCGCGCGTTCGCGCGGTGATCGCCGCGGGCCACCACTTCAGCGCCGGTGCCGATGACGGCTCCATCTCGCAGCGGTTCTCCGGCGCGCAGCTGGGGGCCCAGACCCTGCTGCTGGGCGGGCCGCAGCGCTCGGGCTCGAGCCCGTGGCTGCCGGGTCACCCGCTCACCCTGCGCTTCGAGCACGAGGGCCGCGCGCTGCAGGGCTACGCGAGGCTGGTGCGCGTCACCGAAGCGCAGTGGGAAGTGGCGCTGCCCCTGGTGTTGATCGAGCTGCCCCCGCGCGGCGCGCTCCACGCTTCCGCCGAGCAGGTCCAAACGACGCTCTCGCTCGTCTCTCCACTCTCCGGCCAGGTGCTGCGGCGCTGGGTGCTCGAGCTGAGCACCCGGGGCGCGCGGTTCGCCTGCGAGCCTCACGACGCCCTCCCGCCCGGGCTGCGCGTGGAGGCCGTGCTCGAGCTGGGGGGCGCGCCGCTGGCCCTGGCCGCGGTGGTGGAGACCGTGGGCCGAGGCGAGTGCCGCCTGCGCTTCGAGGCGATGAGCGAGCTCGACCGCCTCACCTTGATCGAGTTTCTGGCCTGCCACCGCATCGAGGGCGCCGCCAACGCCGAGGGCCTGGCCTCCGACACCCTCTCCTCGCTGTTCCGCTCGGAAGGGGTGGCGCCTCCGCGGCCCCCCCGGCCCGCCCCCGGGCTCTCCAAGGCCTTCGTGCTGCTGCGCGATGGCGAACCGGTGGGGCACGTCTCGGGGCTGCGCATCTATTCCCGCACCTGGCTCTCGGGGCACCTGCTGGTGAAGGCCGACGTGCACGACGCGGCCACCCGCGCGCAGCAGCTGATGACCCTGAGCCTCGAGGCCGGCGAGGCGATGGCCGACGTCGAGTACGTGCGCGCGCTCTGGCGGATGTCGAGCCGCAACGCCGCCCACATTCAGGGCGCGAGCTCGCCCCGCCTGCTGCGCTCGGGGCTGGTCTACCGCACCTCGTTCGAGCAGCTGCGTTTGCCGCTGGGCCCGTTGCCGGAGCCCGGCCCGCTGTTCGTGCGCGAGGCGGGCCCTGACGACGAGCGCGCCTTCCTCGCCTTCGTGGGCGCCACCGAAGAGGCGGTCAAGCTGCTCAGCGACGACCTGGTGCCCGGCGAGCTGCACCTCGAGAGCCTCTCGCCGCGCTTCGGGGCGGCCGGGCTGTCCCGCGGGCGCGCGCTCACGGTGGTGGAAGATGAACACGGCGCCCCGCTGGGCTGGGCGCTGCTGCAGTCGATGTCGGCGGGGCTCGCCTGGGCCGAGCTGCACAGCGCCTTCCGCCTCTTCGTGCCCGAGCCGCAGGGGCCGCACGCTGCTGCCGCGCGCCGCTCGCTCTGCGCGCACGCCGCCCGCTACTTCGCTGCCCTGGGCCGCGGAGAAGCGGTGTGCCACGCCGCGCCCGCGGACCTCCCCTCGCTGCTCGAGCTGGGCTTCGTCAGCCAGGGCGCGATCTGCGAGTTCGGCGCGCATCGCTCGGCGCTGCCCGACTTCGCCCGCCAGCTCGTCTCCGTGCTCACCCGCCTGCCTCAGCGCGAGACCAAGCGGCGCGTTCACCGCAGCCCCCGAGGCCCACGCCCGCTCCCTCGTGCCTGAATTCTCGCAATCCTGCGTTTCCTTCGTTTCCTCTACTCTGCCCCCCATGCGCCTCCTCACCTCCCATGAAGTCGCGAACCTGCTGCAGGCCAGCCCGTCCTCGGTGCTCAAGTGGATCGAGCAGGGGAAGCTGAAGGCGTTCCGCACGCCGGGTGGTCATCGCCGGGTGGCGTCGGACGAGCTCGTCGGCTTTCTGCGCGCCCACCAACTGCCGGTGCCGCCGGAGCTGGAAGAAGAGAAGGTGCGGCTGCTGGTGATCGACGACGAGGCGCCGTACCTGCGGGCGCTGGGCGCGCTGCTCGCGCGGGCTGACGCGCGCGTCGAGGTCGACCTCGCCCAGAGCGCGCTGGATGGGCTGCTCAAGGTGGGCCTCACCCTGCCGCAGGTGGTGCTGCTCGACTCGTACATGCCCGGCATGGACGGGCTCGAGGTCTGCAAGCGGCTCAAGCAATCAGCCCAGACCGCTCACATCGCGGTGCTCGCCATGAGTGGCCGGCCCAGCGCGGAGCTGGAAAAGAAGTTCCTCGAAGCGGGCGCCGCCGCCTTCCTGGCCAAGCCCATTCAGCCCACAGCGGTGCTCTCGAAGCTCGAGGCCCTGGGGCTGGTGAGACCGAGACCGCGTTCAGCTTGAAGTCGCACTCGTGCCGGGGGGCACGCCAAGGAGTCACCATGTCCTCTCGACCCGTGTTGATCGTTCACGCTGATCCCCGCCGCCGCAGTCAGGCGCGCGCGGTGATGGGCGA